>JALUXQ010000001.1 GCA_027013265.1 Campylobacteraceae bacterium
TATCTCTTTAGCAACCCCTTCGCTTCTCATGCTTTTGCCACCAAACAACCAACCTGTTGCAGTTATATCCTCCTCCTCAAATCTTTTTAATTCTTCATCTAAATCTTCACAAACAAAAGCTTTACCGGCTGGATAGTGATGTAGAACATCTCCAACAAAAATCTTAAAAAACCTTTTTTGACCTCTTAATTGCTTCACCAATTCAAGCGAAAATCCAAGAGAATTTGCGACTTCTTTATCACTAAACCCTTCTATCATATGTCCAATTTTTAGGCGATTTGATAGCCAACTGTTAAAAAGATAACTCTGGTATGCACTTATATAGAAGTTTTTCATCTTTCTTTTTCGCTCTCTTCTTTTCCCCTCTAGTATCTCTTTGCCTAAGATATAATTATCACCGTCTCTTCCAAACCTCTGATAACCAAAGAAGTTTGGAAAGCCCTCTTTTGCTAAAGTTTTGAGTGCATTTTGTAGTTTTTGGGCATCGATTTTATTCACCCTTTTTACTCTTATAAAAAACCTGTTTCCTTTTAGGTGTCCTATCTTTATCTTGTTAGTATGGTATGTTTTTGAGAGAATTTTGATATTTTCATGGCTAAAATTCTCTAGCTTTTTTTCAAAACTCTTGTGAATAGATATATACTGGGTTGTCATGCCATCTTTGTCTTTCAGTCCCGCATATCCAAAATCTCTGGTTTTTGCCCCACTTACTTCACTTAGAACTTGCACCATCTGCCAAGTAGTCATATCTTTTTTTCTCACATGTAAGACTAGATGCTCTCCCTCGCCACTAAACTCATAAAGAGGGAGTTCGTTTACCACAAAATCGTTTGAATTTTTTGTAAACAGAACATTTATAGGTGAATGGTTTAAATAATATAGTCGTTTGATTTGTAATTCCTTATATTTTTTCATATTATAGCAGTTTCTAAGCTTTTTAAGCTTTTTTACAGTAAACTAATGGGAAATTATGTTTAGGAGCAAGCGTTATGACATATAAGCTTAGATTGAGTGTTTTTAGATTTGATGCTAAAAGTGACTATCTTCCGTTTTATAAAAAACATATCATTAAAGTTGACGGAGACAAGAGGCTAGATCAACTGTTAGCCATGATAAAAGAAGAAGATATACTTTTTGATTATCCAACTGACAAATATGCAGCTGTACAAATTAGTGGGATAAACCTATTTACAGATGTAAAAATTGATGATATAGTAGAGAAATTTGGGGAAGAATTCACACTAAAGCCTATGAGTGAAAAGAGAGCTTTGAAAGATTTGATTGTCAATGGCGATGATTTTGATGAGAAATTTGATTTGCTTGATGCTTTTGTCGACTCATCTGATAGAAAAATATTTAAAAAACTAATCAGACATCATTATGCCTCAGACATATACAAATATAGTGATGATTTTCAAGGTGATGCTCTGTTTTTATTTGCATATGACATGATACAAAAACATAGTGAACAAAAAAGAAAGATTTTAGATGTTATAGATGATGAAGAGAGTGGTATATGGCTACATACAAACATCTGCGGTAAGCTTTTTCCTGCTGATTACGAAGTAGAAAACAAGATTGACTTTTTAAAAAATGAAATTTTGAAGATGAGGGGTTAAGATGAAAAAATATGTACTATATGATGCCATAATCGACATAAACAAAACATCAGCATTAGCAAACTCTGCCAAAGAGTTACTAAAGTTTTTAAATCTTAAAGTTCCTGTTTTAAGCCATGCACCAAGAGATATAGGTTGCGAATCAATAGGTTTAGGCATAGAGGCATTTCACGGCTCAAATGCAAAAGTTTTAGCACTAGCTTCCAAAGAAAAGAGTGAGATTGTCTGTGTCGAAGATGGCTCATTTTTATCTTTAAGAAAAAGCAAGGAAGAGCTCAGCAAAAATGACAAATTAAGAGAACAAGTGGAGGCAGAGCTTGTAAAAGAGGGATTGGAGCTCAATCTAAATATTAAGATTCACACCTTAGCACAATTTTTGATAGAGCATGTTGGATTATCAAAGATAAGAAAAAACATCAAAAATAGTTTTGGCAAGTTTAATGCAGCTCTATATCTAGGCTCATATAGATGCCAAATAGAAAAATATTCCGACAGTAGTGTATATGCTCTCTTGCTAGATAGTATAGGGCTGAAATTGGTGGATTATGATCTGAAAAATCAAATCAGCGGTTATGAGATAAGTGATACGCATGAAGAGTTAGCTTTCAAGATGGCTGGGAACTTAATGCTTGACATGTTTGATAATGGAGCTGATTTTGTAGTCGTAAATGATGCAAGAAGCTTTATAATGTTTGATGAATATCAAAAAGAGTTAGAAAAAAGTGTCGGAAGAGAGATAGGGTTGAGTGTCTTTGGACTTGCAGAGTTGTTGCTTTTGGCATTTGGTGTAACAGAAAAAGGGAAGATAGGACTAGACAGACATAAAGTAAAAACGGATATATTGTAAATAAGACAAATTTAATCTTATTTAGCTATAATGATACTATTGCCATCATACACCAGACTTAAACACACCAGTAAGTCATAAAGATGTAAGATGTGAAGCAGATAGTAGCTCCTGTGACTTTGTGCCTCGCAATTGTACATTTCTCTTATCGCTGGTATGCTTAAGTCTGGTGCATGATGGCAATATATAAAAACAATTTCAAGGAGAAATTATGCCAAAAATTAATCGTTATGTCGATATAGACACAGTTGAGAGAGAATCCAAAAAAGATTATATAGATAGACACTCACCATTTATACATTGCGAGAGTAGCGCAAAAAGTGGAGAGCCATTTTCTGTAACAGTAAAAGTTGGAAACGAATATACTCACCCAGATGATTTTGACCACTACATAGCAAATGTTGCACTATACAATGGCGAAACTCTTTTAGGTAGAGCTGACTTTGTTGCAGGCACTCTTGGAGGACAAGGTGCAAAAGGACATGTAGAAGTTACATTTAGCATAGTTCCAACTACAAAAAAACTAAATCTAGTAGCCCAAGCATACTGCACAAAACACGGAGTTTGGGAATCAACCCCAGCTGTTGTAACAGTATCTTAACATAAAACATGGGTTGTTAAGACAACCCATGCACTAAATATCTACAAAATAGTGCTAAGCTTTTTTCTTTTTATTATCACAAATAACAATGGAACATACAGAAGATTTAAAACTGTAGCCCATGCTATTCCGAAACCTAGAGATATCGCCATAGGTTGGAGTATGACGGATTGACCTGCTGCGAAAAACATCAAAGTTGAAAGCCCTAAAACTGTCGTGATAGATGTCAGAAATATCGGTCTCAATCTTCCTGTTGCAAGAGTTAAGATGTCTTTTAGATTTTTTGCTCTCTTGAGTGAATCAACCATGATAATTCCATCATTCACAACCACTCCGCTAAGTCCGACAATTCCCAAAAGAGAAGGCATAGTCAGGTTCATAGACATCACCAAATGCCCGATCAAAACTCCTAAAAGCGATAGTGGTATAGTAGAGAGGACAACAACAGATAGAGTGATAGAGTCAAACATCCAAACAAGAGCAATAAAAATCAAAAAGACAGCTATAATACCAGCTTCCGCCATCTCTTTTTGAATTTTTCTATTCTCCTTCTCTTCGCCTTTTATAGAAATCTTAACACCTTCGTCTCTTATCTTGGAAAATAGTGGCTGTAACTCTTCTATAAGCTTTGATGATGTGATCCTCTTTTTGTGTAAAGATGCATATATCGTGCTGACTCTTACTCCATCATTTTTATATATGTTTGCATCGCTATTTTTGTATATAAAATCCACGATATCACTGAGTCTTACCTTTTTGAAACTGCCAGGAATATTTACATAAAAGGACTTTAGAGAATTTAGAGTATCTTTATTTAACTCCTGTGTCACTATATCGATAAGCTTTTTATCATAAGTCATCTTATTAACATCACTTGCAAAAAAATATGGTCTTAGAAGTGATGATATATACTGCTCATTAAACCCTAAAACATAACCATACTCGTTTATCTTTAGTTTTAACTCCCTCTCTCCTGCTTCTTTATCATCGTTTATATTAAATACACCATCTATGCCTCGCATCTTTTTTTCAATCATTTGCATAGCCTTTTTAAGCACCCTGTCATCTTTAAAACTCAAGGCAAACTCAACATCGCTTTTGACGATACCGGCACCTGGGACTATTACTTTAAACTCATTGAAATCTGGATTATTTTCAAACTGTTTTGTCTCTTTTTTTATCTCTTTTAGCAACTCTCTTGCACTTTTAACTCTCTTCATGTCGCTTCCATCATATGCAGGGGAGAGATAAGGGTTTATATATTTGTTGTAAAAATTCTCTGGCTTTCGCTCATGCAAGTTTATAAATATTTGAAAATTATTCTCAGCGATATGAGGTTGAAACTTGGCATCTAACATAAATCCAGATATTGAAGTAACCGATGAAACCTCACTTTTTGGCAATTTTTTCAATAAAATCTTCTCTACCTTTGTCACCAACTCTTGTGTCTCTTGTAGTTTATAGTTTATATTTACTTTTCCGCTCACATATATCTGAGTATTGTCAAAATCAGGGAAAAGCTGAAAACTGGTTCTTTTAAGTAGGTAGGTACTAAGCCCTATACAAGAAACCAAAAAGAAAACAAATGCACTCTTTTTAAACTTCAATAAAAATGTCAAAACACTCTTATATATCCTCTCCCAACTTCTCCAAAAAGACTCATTTCTTGCCTGTTTAGTTTTCGCTTTCAAAAAATCTTTTGCATGCAAGGGCAAAAAGAAAAATGCTTCAAAAAGCGAACTAAGCAGAAGAATTGATATAACAATAGGTAAAACTCTCATGAAAACACCCATATCTCCTGACATGATAAGGAGCGGCAAAAAGGCAAAGATAGTAGTAGCTGTTGCTGTAAGAACTGCTGGAAACATTTCAGTCGCCCCATTTATCGCTGCAGTTTTTGGGT
>JALUXQ010000002.1 GCA_027013265.1 Campylobacteraceae bacterium
AAAAAGGGCAGTTTCTAAACCCAACTGACATGAGATACTCGGTCAAAAAAGTGCTTGAAACAAGAGGTGTACAAGAAGAGGGAAAAGATGTTGCTCGTAAAAATGGAGTATGGCTGACCGAGAGAGGTAGCACCTTTGGATATGGTAATTTAGTAGTTGATATGCGAAGCTTTCTAATCATGAGTGAGTTTGCTCCTGTGGTTTTTGATGCTACTCATTCAGTTCAGATGCCAGGAGCAGTAGGCGGAAGCAGTGGAGGAAAACGAGAGTTTGTAGCCCCATTATCAAGAGCAGCCGCAGCCATAGGAGTAGATGGTTTCTTTTTTGAAACCCACTCAAATCCAGATGCCGCCCTATGCGACGGACCAAACATGCTAAACCTAAAAGCCCTAGACAAAGCGATAACAGACATAAAAAATTTTTCGTACCAAAGGTGATATAATGTCCACTAATAATGATTAGTAAAGGAGAAGATGTTTTATGGGTTTCTCAGATGTTAGGCCACTCAACTCCTGAAATGACACTCAAAAAATATGATAGATTTAGTAAAAACGAGAAGAAACAAAGAGCCACTTTTTTAGCAAATGATTTTTAATTTGTGATATAAAATTGGCGCAGTTTTGGAACAATCAAGTTGTCTTAAGTCTTGAGAATCGTACCTTAGGGGTTTAAAAGGGTATGGTGTCAAGAGGGAGACTTGAACTCCCGACCTCCGGCTTATGAGACCAGCGCTCTAACCAGCTGAGCTACCTTGACACACTTTAAAGGTCGAAATTATATCCCTTTGTAACTTATAAATTGGTTAACCAAATAGGTTCAGGAGGTTTTTTATAGGCTTCCTTAGGTTTTGTGGTACTTTTTTGTCTATGATTTTTTCTATCTTCTTTTTTAGATATTGCGACGATTTTATGTCTATCTTTGGGTTTTCTATGGCTCCTTTTATCTTTCCATTCAAATCTTTATCTCCAACTTTTACGCCAAATTTTGAATCTATCTGCTTTGTCTCTAGGTTTATATCGGCGTTTGTTATGTTTATATCGCTATTGTTACTTTTAGCTAAAAAGTTAAACTTTACTATGTTTTTATCTATCGTTCCATCTAGTGTTGTATCATCATATAACTCACTCGTTAAGTCATACTTTGTAATTGTGTACACCAAATCACTCAACTCACCTCTTCTTAGTCTCCCATCAACCGCTTTTGCAGAAAAATTTCCTTTGCCACTTAAGATATCATAGGTTACATTTGCACTAGCATTTGAATCAAATATCTCAGGTAGATATGCCATATAGAGAAGTTTTGCAGTTCTTATATCCGAGATATTTATGTCTGCTATACCATTTTTGAGAACAAATGAGCTGTTTGCATCCAAAAACTTGCTCTGCCCATCTACTCTATATCCTTGCTCATCACCTCTAAAATCTCCCTCTATATTTAGCTCTCCTCTTAGTTTTCTTTTGGTCAAAAAGCTGATACTTGATAAATCTTTTACGCTAAAAATATATCTTCCGTTATACTCGCTACTATTTACATCAAATTTTATATCTTTGCCTATTAAATCAAACATGCTAGATACGAAGTTTGCTTTTGTGGTTATATTGCCATCTTTTTTAAAACTATTTATATGAAGAGAGAAATTGTTATTAATCGGAAGTTTTACATCCAATAACTCCCGCATTGGTGCCACACGAAATCTCCCCTCCCTAACTCTTATATCAGAGATAAAAGTTGATTTTGAAATATCAGGCAACTCTACTTCACCATCAATTTTAGAACTAAAGTACCTACTATCGCCTAGCATCTTTAAGATGTCATCAGATCTTAGATTTGTGAAGTTAAGATTTGCGGTTTTATCAGTGAGTATTGCTGTTATATCTCCACCAAATTTCTTGCTTGTCACTCTTGCACTTAAGATTTTATCTTGCATTCTAACATCGCCCTTGAGTGTTATATCCCCCACTAAAGTCTGCTTTATCAAAGGCTTCAATGCTTTGAGATTTGGCACAAAAAGAGTAAAATCACTGCTGAAATTCTCTGTTTTTATATCAAAATCACTATTTTTAAATTTAAGTTTTGCAAGATTGGAAAAAAGCTCACCACTTCCTTTGATGAGCCCATCTTTTATAGTCGTATTAATTTTACCTTTATATGTTACTGCACTATCGAATCCTAGACCAAACTCCTCTTTGATGATGTTGTTATTTAGTATCCCATAGTATATGGTGCTTTTAGCAACACCATTGAAGTTTTTTCCATCAAGCGAACTAAAATCTGCATTGATATCCATCATGCCTTGAGTATAAATCGGAAGATTTAGTAAAGAGAAAATCTCCTCAGGTCTTATATTTTTAGCATCTATTTTTAGTGTTTTTATCCTCTTCTTATCTAAAGAGACTAAAAAGCTTGTGTTTGCTCTAAAAAGTTTACCATTCCCTCTAACTATATAGTTTTTTATCTCTCCTTTTATATCTCCATCTAGCGATATACGGCTCTTTATGTACATATATGGAGTCTTTATGTTTATCAAATTCACCTTGTAATTTATGTCAAATTTTTTATCAAACAGACTAAAATCCCCATTTACCACTACTTTTGATTGGTTGTTTATTAAGATTTCAAAATCTACAAAGTTTGGCTTTAAAATCATAGAGTTTATGACAACTTTTTGGTTAAGCCTCTTTTGTATATACTTTTTCACATATGGCTTCAAAAGATTGTTGCCGCCATTTGTAAAAAGCACCATATATAAAACAGCAGATAAAACTATAAAAAATGAGACAATATATCCAAATACTCGCAAATCTTTTCCTTTCCTTACTTAGTATTCTTTAGTCATATACACTAAGGTATTTTAACAAAATTGCAATTTTTCTTGACATTTTAGCAAATTTTATGTAAAATTCTGTCACTCAAAAGCAAAGAGTGCTAAAAATCAAAATTCACTAAAAGGATACAAAATGACTTTTAAACCATTAGGAGAAAGAGTTCTTCTTGAAAGAATCGAAGAACCAACTAAAACTGCAACAGGTATTATTATACCTGATAATGCAAAAGAGAAACCTTTATCTGCTAAAGTTATCTCTGTCAGCAAAGAGATTGCAGATGATGGCGTTATAAATGTTGGCGACAAAGTGATTTTCGCTAAATACGCTGGAACAGAGCTTAGTTTAGATGGTAAAGACTACCTTGTGATGGATCAAAAAGAGATCTTAGGAATATTAAAATAAAGGAATAAAAATGGCAAAAGAGATATACTATTCAGATAAAGCAAGAAATGCTCTTTATGAGGGCGTTAAGAAATTAAATGACGCGGTAAAAGTTACCATGGGGCCAAGAGGAAGAAATGTTCTTCTTCAAAAGAGTTTCGGAGCTCCTAGCATCACAAAAGATGGTGTGAGCGTTGCAAAAGAGATTGAACTAGTTGATACCCTCGAAAATATGGGTGCTGGACTTGTAAAAGAGGTTGCTAGCAAAACTGCTGATGAAGCAGGAGATGGAACTACAACTGCTACTGTTTTAGCTCACTCTATATTTAAAGAGGGTCTTAGAAATATAACTGCTGGAGCCAATCCTATCGAAGTAAAAAGAGGCATGGATAAAGCTGCCGAAGTTATCATGGAAGAGCTAAAAAAAGAGGCTAAAAAAGTAAAAGACAAAAAAGAGATAGCTCAAGTTGCTACGATTTCAGCAAACTCCGATAAAGTGATAGGAGAGCTGATAGCAGAGGCTATGGATAAAGTTGGAAAAGACGGCGTTATCACAGTCGAAGAGGCAAAAGGTATCAATGATGAACTAGATGTTGTTGAGGGCATGCAGTTTGATAGAGGTTATCTATCTCCATACTTTGCTACAAATACAGAAAAGATGGAGACTGTGCTAGAAAATCCTTATATACTCTTATTTGATAAAAAAATCACAAACTTAAAAGATTTGCTTCCTGTGCTAGAACAAGTCCAAAAAGGCGGAAAACCACTTTTGATTATCGCTGAAGATATAGAGGGTGAAGCACTTGCTACTTTAGTCGTAAATAAACTAAGAGGTGTGCTAAATATAGCAGCTGTAAAAGCTCCAGGATTTGGTGATAGAAGAAAAGCTATGCTTGAAGATATAGCGATACTGACTGGTGGTGAAGTTATCAGCGAAGAGTTAGGCAGAACACTAGAGAGCGCTACTATGGATGACCTTGGTTCAGCTTCTTCAGTTGTTATCGATAAAGACAACACTACTATAGTAAATGGCTCGGGTGCCAAAGAGAAAATAGACGCAAGAGTTAGTCAAATCAAAGCTCAAATACTAGAGACTTCAAGTGATTATGACAAAGAAAAACTTCAAGAGAGACTTGCCAAACTAAGTGGTGGTGTTGCTGTTATCAAAGTTGGAGCTGCAACTGAAACAGAGATGAAAGAGAAAAAAGATAGAGTTGATGATGCACTAAGTGCTACAAAAGCAGCTGTCGAAGAGGGTATCGTCATAGGTGGCGGTGCTGCACTTCTGTTTGCTAGCTCAAAAGTAGATTTGGATTTAAAAGGTGACGAAGCCATAGGTGCAGAGATAGTAAATCGCGCTATAACAGCTCCACTTAAGCAAATAGCTCAAAATGCTGGATATGATGCTGGTGTAGTTGTAAGCAAAGTTCTTGAGAGCAAAAATAAAAACATAGGCTTCAATGCTGCAAACGGAGAGTATGTAGATATGTTTGAAGCAGGTATCGTTGACCCTGTAAAAGTTGAAAGAGTAGCTCTTAAAAATGCTATATCAGTAGCAAGTCTACTTTTAACAACAGAAGCAACTGTAACCGATGTAAAAGAAGACAAACCAGCTCCTGCTATGCCAGATATGGGCGGAATGGGCGGAATGCCAGGCATGATGTAAAAAACATAAATTGCTTATAAGCCCCTTTTTGCGGGGCTTATCTCTCAGTAATATATATATATATATATATATCAACTT
>JALUXQ010000003.1 GCA_027013265.1 Campylobacteraceae bacterium
TGGTCTCTGCTGTTATTGCACCATCCGCAAACTTCTACGATATCACCAATATTTTCTTCACTTATCTGTGTACAATAGTTACTTCTCAATTTTATTCCTCTAATCCAGTTTTTTAAGCCTGCTATTCTACCAAAAAATAGCTTCACTTCACTTTATATTAATATATATATTGCTAAAATGATAAATTAAATTTAATTAAGGCACTACGCTATATGATAAAAACTTCTTTGATTTCGAGACTATTCGGAGTATTTGCTTCTACAAAATTTCCTAAATTTATCCAAAATATCATAAATAAGAGCTATGTAAAGTTCATGGAAGTTGATATGCGAGAGTTTAGAAGCGTAAATCAATACGAGAGTTTAAATGCACTTTTTACAAGAGAGTTAGCCAAAAAAAGAGAGTTCAATGCAGATTCAAAATTTTTTATATCGCCTTGTGATGCGTTTATAACACGATGTGGAACTATCAGTTTTGGACAAGCGCTACAGATAAAAGGATTTACATATAGCGTTAGAGAGCTTTTAGGAGATAAGATAAAAGAGGATAAAAAAAGCAGACTTGAAGGCGGTAAATTTATAAACTTTTATCTGTCACCAAAAGATTACCACCGCTATCATGCTCCGATTGATATGCAGGTGAAGAGAGCTATTCATATACCAGGCAAATTATACCCTGTAAATTTTAAGTATTTAGAGAAAATTCCAAGTCTATTTATAGAAAACGAGAGAGTTATATTGGAGTGCAAAACAGAAGAAAATGGGCTTTTTTATATGGTTTTTGTAGGAGCTCTTAATGTAGGTCGGATGAACTTTGCATTTGATGAGAGAATCAAAACCAACTCCAGCAAGAGATTTGCAACATACTATAAATATGGAGATACTTTTATCAAAAAAGGTGCAGAGTTAGGATATTTTGAGATGGGCTCAACTATCGTGATGTTTTTTGAAAAAGAGCTTGTAAATCTCACATGTCAATTTGGAAATCATATCAAATTTGGCGACACTATTGCCCTTGCTTGATGCTATAAATTTTTCTATTTTGCTTATTTTTCTTCATATACCCTTATACCGCAACAAGTCTAATAGTTATATCTTAAATCTTCCCAACTGTTCACTTAATTCCTTGGCATTATCTTCAAGCACTAAAGCTCTTTTTTCTATGTTTTTCAAAAGTTTTTTATTTTGAGTAGAGAGTGTGCTTACACTATCAACATTTTTGATAATTTGTTCGCTTTTTTCGGCGAGAGCAGAGGATGTTTGCTTTGTGTTTTTTGCTAATATTAGAGCTTCTTTATTAAGTATTACACCTTGGTTCATGTTGTTTGCAACAAGGTTTGTTTTGTCTGCAAGCCCTATTGAGAGTTTTACATTCTGATTCATTTCGCTACTTGCATTTACTATGGATTGGACAATAACACTCACTGTTGCATCAATTTCAGCCAAACTTTTTTGAGTTTTTTCGGCAAGTTTTCTAACTTCATCTGCTACGACAGCAAAACCTCTACCATGTTCTCCAGCTCTTGCAGCTTCTATAGCGGCATTGAGAGCTAAAAGATTTGTTTGGTCTGCAATATCTGAAATCATACTCAAAACAGATTTAATATTTTCAGCATCTTGGCTTAATTTTTCCAAAGAGTCTGCGATATTTTGTTCATTCTGCGAAGCCACATCAACCGAATGAACCAATTCTTTTATCTCATCTTGTGCTCGAGATAGTCGATGTAGTGTATCATCGACTTTATTTGCTGTCTCGACACTATCGTTAAGCGTCTTTTGAAGAAGTGTATTTATGTCATTTGCAAGCAAATTAGACTCTTTTGCAAGTAAAACTTCGGAATCAATTTTTTTGTTGATATCTAAAATATCGCTATTCATGGCTTTTACATTGTCAAAAGTTTTACCTCCTGAAACTATTATATTGGAAACTATATCGTGAACTTTTTGTATAAATTTATTAAAAAAGTATGAAGTTTGACCTATTTCATCTTTAGTGTCAGTATCTAATCTTTTTGTAAGGTCTCCCTCTCCTGAAGATATTTCTTCAGATAATTTTTCAAGTCTATCCAGAGGATTTATCACTATTTTCTTGATAAGGATAGGAATAATTAAGAGCATTATAAATATTGATACAAAAACTATTATCATAAATTCATAAAGTGTTCTTTGGGTCTTGTTTATTGTATTTTGAACCATATTGATGGGTTTGGCTATCAATAAAATACCCAATATTTTTCCATTTTTATTTTTAATATTATTAAATGTATAGAAGTATTTATTACCTATAAAATAACCCTCGCTTCTTAATCTGTTGAAATCTATATTTTTTATGTGCCTTAAAAAAAGTGTATCAGTTTTTTCACTTCCCATATCTATATAGTATTTGTCAATTTTTAGAGGCTTTCTTATATATTTTGCTTTTTTTAGATTGCTTAAGCTGCCAAGAATTAAAAGATGTCTTTTGTCAAGTTTGTCATATTTTTTGTACTCTAAATCATTCATCCTGAGTATAAAATCAACATTGCCTAAAAATTCTTTGTCTCCACTCTCTTTAAGTATCAAAGGTGCTGATGCAACCATCATCAAACCACCAAGTGTTACTTCAACGCCACTATATATCTTTTGATATTTTTGGACAAATTTTATACTGTTTCTATTGTTTGTATCTGCGCCATACGCAGACTTATTCCAAGACTTTACATAAGAGTAGCCTTCAGCATCAACTATCTGAATTTTTGGGTCTTTAAAGGTACCACCTTCAATAATGGCTTCTCTTACACTACTTATCTCCTTAAATATCTTATCTCTGTCATCATCTGATGTGTAGCTCAATAAAGACGAATTGTAAGACATGGGGATAACTATATTTTTAAGTAAGTTAAGTTTTGTTTTGAGTGTTTTTCTTATGTCTTTTCTAAGTGTATTTTTCTCTTTTTTGTAAATATCTTGTTTAATATCTCTTATTTTCACATATGAATTTATGGTTAATGTGCTAAATAACAATATGAATATAGGTAGCATATATATGAAAAGTTTTTTTAGCAAAGATAAGTTTTTCAAGCTCATAACTCCTCCTTTAATTATTATACTGCAACAAGTCTATTTATTATGATACCTAAATTGTTCTAATTTAAAAATAAAACTACTTTGCAGAGCCGCTTTTAAATTCAAACTCACATAAGTGACTAGTTTCCCTTATTCCGGTTTTGAGATTAAAAAAAATTAAAAGTTGTCTTGACTTTTGGGGTGGGATAAATTAAAACAGACTCGGTCTGATAAACATACTCATCTATGAACTGCTCTAAATCTTCTTTTGATTTGAATTGGTGGTTGTATAGTTGCATTTTATTTCTATCTTTTTACAGTAAAACCTCTGTCTATGCCTGCTAAATCCTTATAAAACTCAGCTTTTAGGTTGTAGTTTGCGAGGTGATTTTCTATCTTCTCTTTTTGGTCATATCCCATCTCACATGCTAAAATCTTTATACCTCTTTGTATCGTTTCATCTATGATTTGTTTTAAAATCTCGTCTCCCTTTTCACCACCAAAGAGTGCACATCTTGGCTCATATGAGAGATTTTTATCTAACTTTTCATCTTTTTTGATGTATGGTGGGTTTGAGACCAAAACATCTATCTTTTTGTTTACATCATCTAGTAAATTGCATCTTACAAACTCTATTTTATCTTGAACATCATATCTTTTTGCGTTTATTATAGCAACTTTTAGTGTATCTTCGCTTATATCTGTGGCTATTATTTGAGCACTTGGCAATAAAATAGCTAACATAACAGAGATAATCCCACTCCCTGTTCCTACTTCGGCTATTGTTATATTTTGCATATTTTTACATATGGAAGCCACTTTTTCGACAAGTATCTCAGTTTCAGGTCTTGGTATCAAAACTCTATCATCTGTATAAAAATCTCTTGAGTAAAACGAGGTCTCTTTTAGTATATACTCCAAAGGATAAGACTCTTCTCGTTTTTTTAAATTTTCTAAAAAATCTGCTGGAGTCTCTATGGTGTCGATGTCATGACTCAAAAGCCACAAATTATCAACCCTCAAAGAAAAAGCAAGAAGAGTGGAAGCCTCCTTAAATGGGCTTGGCGTTACATTTTCTAATCTTATAGCACTTTGATGCAAAATCTCTTTTATGCTCGGCAAGACTCTTCCATACACTCACTACTCACCTCTATATCAACACCAAGTCTTTTCAGTCTCTCTACCAAAGGCGGATGGGTAAAATACAAAAATATACTCAAAGGGTGGGACAACGGAAAGCTTTTATTTTCATCAGCTAGCTTCATAAGAGCCGAGCTAAGAGCCTCTTTGCTTTCACATGCACTTCCATACTCATCAGCAGCATACTCATTTTTTCTGCTTATCATCCCAAAAAATGGCATAAACAAAAATGACAATACGGGCGAGAACATCAAAAACAGTATGATATTCATATAAATTCCTTGAGAGATATTAAGCTCCAAAAATATATCTGCTGGCAAATTTCCAAAGATAGCAAACATAATGAACAGCATCAAACCACTTGTTAAGATATTTTTGATTATATCTTTATGTTTGAAGTGTCCAAGCTCATGCCCTAAGACTGCTAGAAGTTCATTTTTATCTAATTTTTCTATCAAAGTGTCAAATAAAACTACTCTTTTTGATCTTCCTAGCCCTCCAAAATAGGCATTTAGTCTGCTATCTCTTTTGCTTGCATCCAGGCTAAAGACTCCGCTGCTCTTAAGACCTGCTTTTTTGAGTAAACTCTCTATGGCTTTCTCTAAATCTTCATTTTCAAGTGGAGTAAACTTGTTAAATATAGGAGCTATCAGTGTTGGATAAATCATATTTATAAACAAAACTATGATAAAAACTGCACCAAAT
>JALUXQ010000004.1 GCA_027013265.1 Campylobacteraceae bacterium
AAAAGCTTTTGATATAAATATTCCTATCAAACAAACAAAAGGTCAAAATAGATCTAATCTAATTTTAGATGTAAAGTTTAGACCCTTTGCAATCGATGCAAAAGGTACATTTGTTGCAAAAGACTCTAATTTTGCACTAGCGGGAGTAAACTTTTTTACAAAATATGCACATGTGAGACTCGATAACGATAAAGTTTATCTAGATAACAGCAATTTAAGATATAGAGATATATTTGACATAAACACTACAGGAAAATTCAGTGTAAAAAGTAGTAAATACAAAGGTTTTATTGATATAAAAAGTCTTGCGATTGACATCAAAAAATCTCACTTGATTGAGATTAAAAATCTTAAACACAAAAATATAAACTTAAGTTTTAACTCAAAAAAAACATCTATTTTTTTGAAGGACTTCAACAGTACGATAATTTTTCAAAAGAAGAGTAATATTTTTAAAGTAGATGATATACTCAAATTTAAAAAATACTCAAATTTTTTAAATGATCAAAATTTTACCAAAGGAAGTTTGACTGCAAAGACAGAAGACTTCAAAAACTTTCATGCAAATTTGAAAGTACAAGGTATTTCGTCACCAATTATAGAAAATGGTAAAAATATAAAAGATTTCAACATAAGTATAGATGTAAACAGCTCAAAGATTAAAGCTTCGTCCTTGCAAGGTAAATTACAACTTTTTGATGATAGAAACATCATCTTAAATCTGCATGACTTAAACCTTTCTATCGACTCATCAAACGACAATTTAAAAACAAAACAGCTCTTCTCTATAAATGGTAAAAATGTCAATTTTGTCAGCAAAGATTTGAATTTGAGCGTTTTAAGTGATAATTTTACTCTAAATTTGGATAAAAATGAGACGAGATTTATCAGTATCTATAAAAATTCACAACTTGGGTTTGAGAAAAATGCAACAAATTTTTCTGCAAATGGCTCAAAATTTGATGATCAGTTCATTAATACAGTTTTAAATAAAAATATGTTTCATAAAGGCTCATTTAGCTTTAGTTCAAAAGGTATGAACAAAAACATCTTTGGTGGAATTGTAAAAATCAAAAATTCTACACTGAAAAATTTCTCCGTTTTCAACAACATAATAGCTACTATAAACACAATTCCTTCTCTGTTTTTATTTAAAGATCCAAATTTTAGTGAAAAAGGTTATATGATTAAAGATGGTACCATCTCTTTTAAAAAGATAAACGATGTCATAGCACTAAAAGAGATAAAGCTACAAGGTTTTAGTGCAAATATAGAGGGTTCTGGCTATGTAAATCTCGATACTAAAAATATCAATCTTACCTTGCAAATAAAAACGCTAAAGGATATAGGCAAACTAATAGGGAATATCCCGATAATAGGATATATAACATTAGGTGAAGACAAAAGTTTCTCAACGCACATCAAGGTATCTGGTGATTTAAATAATCCTAAAATAGATACAGAGATACTTAAAGATTCAATCTTGAGCCCATTTAATATCATTAAAAGAGTTTTGAAAACTCCACTAAAACTATTTCAATAATTTGACTTATTAATTTATATATGATAAAATCTTCATATGAAAAAAACTTCATATGAAAGGATAAGAAATGAAAAAAACATTCAAAGCGAACAATATAAGTTGCATAAACTGTGCTAACCTCATCAAGGGCTCCTTAGAGGATGATTTTGGAGAGATAAAAGTCAATCTTGATGTTAAGCCAAGAGAGGTGACAGTTGAGATAGCAGATGACTCATCTGAGGCGAAATTTAAAGAAGAGATGAATGAGCTTGGATACAGCGTCATTGAAGAGTAGCAGAGAGGACAAAGATAGATTAACCCGCTCATGTTGCGAGGGAGTTAGCTATATCGACACCATAAATCAATCTTTGCCAAGCGATGATAAGGTGGCAAAAATTACATCAATTTGTAAGGCACTTAGCGACCCAGTTAGGGTTAAGATGTTATTTGCCTTGCAAGATTATGAGATATGTGTTGGAGAGATGTCAAACCTTCTTGGTATCTCTCAATCACATGTATCACATCAATTCAGGATTTTAAGAAGATATAAGATAGTCGACTATACAAAAGATAAAAAGATGTCCTTTTATAGGATTGTTAATGATGATGCTAAGCAGATGTTGGCAATAGCAGACAAAAAGATAAAAGAAGAATAAAATGGCAAAAGAGAAGATAAACTTAAATATTTCGGGTATGACTTGTGTAAATTGCTCAAATGGCATACAAAAAGTCGTAAACAAATTAGACGGATTAGAGAGTTCAAAGGTGAGTTTCGCTTCAAATAGTGGCGAATTCGTGATAGACTCTAGTAAACTAGATAAAGATAAATTAATCAAAAAAATCAAAACACTTGGGTATGGTGTCGAAGAAGATATAAAAGCGCTAGAAATTGCCAAGAAAAAAGCATACTACAAATTAAGAAGACTTTTTATAATAGCTTTGATTTTGAGTGTGAGTATTTTCTATTTTCTATTTTTTCCAGTAACAGGCATCAACACATACATAATGTTTGCGCTAGGAAGTATCGTTCAATTTTATCCAGGTGGTAGATTTTATTCGCTTGCTTTCAAGGCGATAAGTCATAAAAACTTTGATATGAATGTACTAGTTGCTCTTGGAACTAGTGCAGCGTACTTTTACTCCGCTTTTGTGGTGCTCTTCCCTGCCCTATTCCCTGAACATCTAAGATTTATATACTTTGATGGAGCGAGTGTTATCATCACATTTATACTCTTAGGGCGTCTGTTAGAAGAGAGAAGTAAGGCAAAAGCTACTGATTTTTTGAAAAATTTGATGAATCTAGCACCTCTAAATGCCCAAAAAATCGAACTTGATGGAACTATCACTGAAATTCTTGCAAAAGAGTTATATATAGATGATATAGTGCTTATTAAACAGGGTGAAAAGATTTCAGCAGACGGTGTTATCATTGAAGGTGGTGCCGAGATTGACACATCCATGATAACAGGTGAGCCACTTCCTGCATATAAGAGCGTAGGTGATGATGTGATAGCAGGAACTATCAATACCGCAGGTTTGATAAAAGTAAAAGTAACAAAGTTAGCAAATGACACCACACTTTCTAAGATAATTGCTCTGTTAAATGAAGCTCAAAGCAAGAGTATGCCGATAGCTAGATTTGCCGACAGAGTTGCAAATGTATTTGTGCCGATTGTCATACTTATCTCTATTTTGACATTTTTTGTTTGGTACTTTTTTGTAGGGAATGCACTTAGTGCTATACTAGCCTCTATATCTGTGCTTATTATTTCTTGTCCATGTGCTTTGGGTCTTGCAACTCCTATCGCCATAGTCAGTGCTGTTGGGAAAGGTGCAAAAGAGGGAATTTTGATAAAAAACCCTGAAGTTTTAGAGATTATAAAAGATATCAAATATGCAGTTTTTGATAAAACAGGAACTATAACAAAAGGCGAAATTTCTGTCAAAGAGATGATCATTGATGATGTATTTTTAGAGGTTTTAGGCTCTGTTGAGAGTTATAGTGAACACCCTATCTCCAAAGCGATAACTGAGTATATCAAGGGTAAGGGGTATGCTTGTACACTAAAAATCGAAGAGATGCAAGTATTGCCAGGGTTTGGAGTAAGTGCTAAAAATGGTGATGAACAAATATTGATAGGCAATATAACTCTTTTAGAAAATAACGAAGTAGATATACCAAAAGAGCATATGGAGTTTTTTGAAAAAACTATCAATGCTGGAAATGGAGCTGTATTTGCAAGTGTTGATGGAGTATGTGTGGGTGTCATAGCTTTAGAAGATGGCATAAAAGATGGCGCAGTTAAACTAATAAAAAGTCTTAAAGCCAAAGATATAGTTCCGATTTTACTAACAGGCGACAATGAAGTAACAGCTAAAAAAATAGCAAGCGAAGTTGGAATCGAGCTAGTTCATGCTGGAGTATTGCCAGATGAGAAGTATAAAGTCATAAAAGATCTACAAAAAGATGCAAAAGTACTTTTCGTGGGAGATGGCATCAATGATTCAGTCTCTATAAAACAAGCAGACATAGGAATCGCATTAAATTCTGGCTCAGACATCACAAAAGATGCAGGAGATATAATTCTCATGAACAATGAAATTATCTCTGTTTTAAAAAGTATAAACCTCTCTCAAAGAGCCATGAATACCATAAAACAAAATCTCTTCTGGGCGTTTTTCTACAACTCTATAGGTATCCCCATAGCTGCAGGCGTTCTATACCCAGTATTTGGGATAATGCTAACACCTGTATATGCGGGAATCGCCATGAGCTTCAGCTCTGTAAGTGTTGTACTCAACTCCTTAAGATTGAAATTCTCAAAATTACAGTAGCAATAAATACAAAATAGTGTATAATGCTTCAAGTTGAAACAAACTTAAGGGGTTCGCTGTGAAATCAGATAACATCATGAGTGACTTGAGAATTTTAACATTCATACCCATCACTATCGTTGGCATTATTTTTCTATTTTTTCTCTTTAGCTCTATCCAGCAGTTTCAAGAACTACAAACACTTCAAAAAAATAACTCCAAAATAGAAAAAATTTCTATACTTGTGATGCATCTACAGCAAGAGAGAGGCCTTAGTAGCGGTTATCTTGGTAGCAAAGGTACAAAGTTTTCAACACAACTTGCAAAAGTGAAAAAAAAAGTTGACAATGACTACAAAAAACTAAAACTCAATCAAGAGCTTTTGAAGATAAGGAATAAAGTTATAGACTTGCATATTTCCACAATCAAATCATTTTTATCATATACAAAGCTAATACAAAATCTTCAAGTCTATTATATTTCCACTGCTAAGCATATAAGTGACCTACATCTTGTAAAACAATTACAAGCTTACACAAACCTCTCT
>JALUXQ010000005.1 GCA_027013265.1 Campylobacteraceae bacterium
ATAACTCTTCTAGATATCTATTTGTCTGAAGTTCATTTAGATTTGTTTCTGCTAAGCTCAGATGCTCATTCACAGCCATTATCTCTTTTTCATGGAACTTTAAAACATCTCTTGAAGTTATCTGAAAATCACTATATTTTCCACTCATGCCAATGATTCTATTTAGCAAGTTTCCTAGTTCATTGCTCAAATCTGAGTTTATTCTGTCTATCAAAGCTTTTTGAGAAAAGTCACCATCTTGTCCAAAAGGAACTTCTCGAAGCATAAAGTATCTAAAATTTTCCAACCCATAAGCATCAGCAACCTCTTTTGGATTCACCACATTTCCTTTGGATTTACTCATCTTTTCACCATTTCTTGTCCACCATCCATGAGCTGCTATGTGTTTTGGAAGCGGGAGTCCAAGACTCATCAAAAATGCAGGCCAATATATAGCATGAAAACGAAGAATATCTTTGCCTACAAGCTGTACAGTAGCAGGCCAATACCCCATATCTTTCTCTTCGCTTCCATACCCAAGTGCTGTTATGTAGTTCAAAAGCGCATCAAGCCATACATACATGACATGCTTGTCATCATTCATTTCAGCTGGAAGCTTAACGCCCCAGTCAAAACTTGTTCTAGTGATTGACAAATCTCTTAAGCCCTGTTTTACAAAGCTTATAACTTCACTCTTTTTACCCTTTGGAAGTACACATTTTTCATCATCTTCATACCATTTTAAAAGTTTCTCTTGGTAGTTTGAGAGTTTAAAAAAGTAGCTCTCCTCTTTTACGATTCTAGTCTCTTTCCCGCAATCAGGACATAAATTTTCATCTATAAGCTGAGTGTCAGTAAAAAATGTTTCACAACTAACACAGTAGTGACCCTCATACTCTCCTTTATAGATATCACCACTGTCAAACATAGTTTTAAAAGCTTTTTGAACACCTATTTTGTGCTCTTTATCTGTTGTTCTTATAAATTTATCATAACTTATATCAAACTCATCCCAAAGCGCCCTAAACTTTCCACTGACTTCATCAGCATAATCTTGCGGGGCTCTTCCCTTAAGCTTGGCGGCCTCTTGTATCTTTTGACCATGTTCGTCTGTACCAGTTAGAAAAAGGGTATCAAAACCTTTTAGTTTGTAGTATCTAGCCATAGTGTCGGCTATTATCGTAGTGTAAGCATGACCTATATGTGGAACATCATTTACATAATATATTGGGGTTGTAACATAAGCTTTTTTCGACATCTCTTCTCTTCCTTTAAAATTCAAATCCACCGCTTTGCCCTTTGGACATACTGCTATAAACGGCATTTATATACTCTTTCCTAACTGCACAATCAAATAGTTTTTCACAATCAAAACAGCTCTTAAAACCCAAGCTCTCTTGACACTCTTTTAGCTTTTTGGTAGCATTCTCCAACTCTTCTTCATATCTATTTATTTTACTATTCATTATATTTTAAAACTAAATCTATCTCTTTGTTTGAACCAAAAAAACAAGGAGTTGTATCATGCGGATAAGCTGGTGATAGATCCAGTAATCTTTTTTGCCCATCAACCGCTCTTCCACCAGCCTTTTCATATACAAAAGCAAAAGGAAATACTTCAAAAACCATTCTCAACTTTCCTTTTGGTCTATCAGTTGTGCTAGGATACGAAAATAGTCCTCCACCTTTTAGGAGTATTTGGTGCAAATCTGGCACCATGCCACCTGAATATCTTAGCCTATAGCCACTCACAAATATATCATCAATCATCTGTTTGTGCCTTTTTGACCAACAGCTTTGAGTAGAGCCTGGCGCATTGAGATTGCCTTTTTCTTTCAGTTTTATGTTTTTAACAAATACAAACTCACTGTCTTCTCCAAGTTTATAGAGTTTTACATCTTCGCAAGCTATTACCAACTCCAATCTAGGACCATAGACAACATACACGACAGCCTTTAGATTTTCGCCAGCATATCCACCTTGATATATACCAAAAATGGAGCCTACACTTAAATTTACATCAAGCAGACTTGAGCCATCAAGAGGATCATATCCAACAAGGTATTTTCCATTTTTATTTATAGGTGTCTTATCCTCTTTCTCTTCACTGATTATCTCTTTGACACTATCAATTTTTTTAAGCTCTTCTTCAATAACCAAGTCACTTTTAATGTCGACTTTTAGTTGCGTATCCCCCGTAGAATTTACATTTGCAGAATACCCTGTATCTTCATTTTCTACGAGCCATCTTATTTTTATCGCTGATTTTTTTATCGCTTCAAAAATTTCTTCCATATCTGCCCTTTATCTCACTTTCTTGGCATTTTCTAATACCCATTTTATAATAGCATCTGTATCATTTAAATCTAATATCTCTATATTTTTAGGTATATCATACTCTTTAAGATTTATACTGTTATCAACAGCGATTGCGTTCGAGCAACTCAAATAACTCTCATCAATCTGACCTCTAAATATAGAGAGTCTTGGAAGTGGAAGCGTTTTTAATCCCTCTACCAACAACAAATCAAACTCTCCAAAAACTCTTATGATTTCGTCCAAATCTTTCCTCTTTTGTGAGAAAAAAGTAGTTCTAGTAGGGCTTGCTACCAAAACTTCTGCACCAGTTTGGGCAAATTTCCAACTATCTTTTCCATCTTGGTCAAATGTCGCTTTATCACCTGGGTCATGCTTGACTATTGCTATCTGATAAGAGTCGCGAAGTTTTTGTGATATTTTTATTATTAAAGATGTTTTTCCACTATTTGAAGGTCCGCTAAAAGCTACTGCTAAATTTTTCATATTAAATCCGTTTTATTAAAATTTTAGGGATTATATCTAAAATATGATTAGTTTTTAATGAGTTTATTTGGAAAAAGAGTTTATAATCACTAAATTTTTATGGAGATGGTGTGGTGAAAAATATTTTGTTAGTTGTTGTTCTGTTTTTAGGAGGTTGCTCTTATAAGCATGACAGTCTGTATGTTGGTAGTAAAAAAACAACCGAGCAAGGGGTTGCTAACACAAAAAAAATAGAGCTTCCAAAAAAAGGAAAGCCAAAAATATTTGTGACTGTCACTTATCTAAATTCGATAGAAAATAGAAAATTTGTAGATAAAAATCTCGAGCAATTTGTTGTCGGTATCCACCAAGTTGGTATGGATTTGCAAAACAGACATAAAAAAATACCTCTAAATAGCATAGAATTCAACATAGATAATTCTAGTATTTTTGTGAGTGCAAAAGAGCTCAAACCAGATGACAGAATCTTAAACATTGTCCCTGCATCAAACCCATGGAGTCAATACTTTTTAGTCCAAACTCCAAAGATAGAGAAAAATTTTATAGACTTTAGTGTCGAAATATATCCGTATTCGCTGGCTGTGTTAAAGTTTGAAAAAGACTACTAAGAGAGACTTTCTCTCCTAGCAACTGCATATATATCACATAATTTGCAAGCACTTTTTTGCCATACCTCCTAGTTTGAGGATAGCTTATAAGCTCCATGCTAAGATAGGGTTCAAACTCTGCTTTTTGAAAGAAATATCCAGATTTGAGCAATCTCTTAACATATCCTATGCCACCATTATAAGCATATGCTATAAACAGGGGATGATACAGATACTTACTCAAGTAATTTAGATGTATATTGGCAAATTTATAAGCAGTTTTTGGGTCAAACATATTATCCAAATCAAATCCACCTATATTTTTCTCTTTTGCCACAGCACGAGCCAAAAAAGGCATAAACTGCATCATGCCAAGCGCATATGAAGTAGATACTGAAGCTGGCACAAATCTACTCTCTTGCCTAGCTAATGCTAGTATCAAAGAAGCTCTTTTTGTGCTGTATTTTTTCAAATATTTATCAAAAGGTACAGGAAAGTAACTATTTTTGTATCTACTAGACCTCTCTAGCAAAAAAGAATACTGACCGATAGTATTTTTATATCTATATTTTTGTGCAATTTTCATAATCTCGGAACTATTTTTATCTTTTATCTCTCTTAGCAAATTTGTCCATAAAAAAGGATTTTGTATGTCATATTTTTTATTTTTATTTTTTACTGATACCTGCATAATATTATTAAATTTTTTAGAAGTCAGCTCGTGCGCATAAATCGTATATATATTTACATCAAAACTGGACATCAGCTCATCTATGAAAGTTCTATTTTTTGTTACAAGGTATTGCCAAAATAGTATCTTGTCTTTATCAAACCTAAAATATGCCTTTTTATACGCCAAATCAAACCAATCAAGAGCTAACTTTTTTTTGTTAAACTCAAGTGCATTTAAACCAAGAAAAAAGAGAGATTTTTGAGATAGATTTGGATTGTTACTCACTAAAAGAAGAGATTTTTGCACATTTAAAAGGTCTCTTTGTGTGAGTGTCAACTCTACTGCTTTATTAAAACTCTTGTACTCACTGAGAGCTGATATATCTTCTTTGTCTATAATATTATTAAAGAGTTTTTTTCTATATTTATCTCCACCTGCATTAAAAATCTCTAGAAATTTCTTTGGATTTTTCTTATAACTTCTTGATACATCCGACAGAGACAACATTTGCAAAGTCTTATTTATATCTCTATAATTTTTAAGTCTAAAAGCAAGATTTTTAATCTTTTTTTTATCAAGCGACAAAGCATCTTTTATGCTAAGCCCCATTGCGATACAGTCATCGTCAGTTTTGAGCAACTCTTTGGTTTTAAGCTTTAAAAAAGTTGAGACTTTTTTAAAATCTTTGTCATCAATTTTTTTTGCAAATAAATGAAAAAGTTTAAAATTTACTCTTTTTGCCTCCCCTAG
>JALUXQ010000006.1 GCA_027013265.1 Campylobacteraceae bacterium
AGCCAAAAACATCATCGGTATCATAATCGCTAAAACAGCAATTATGGATGAAGAGAGCAACAGCTGATTTGTCATAATTATCCACCTTGATTTTATATTGCAAGTATGATAACAAAAGTAGTTTAAAATGAAAGTAAAAAAATTTAATAATAAAAATAATTATTAATCTGCTAAGTTATACCAAATTAAACCATAACTAAACACTTTAATGGCTCAATTTTGTTTCCAATTGCTGTTAAAATTTCGTAGGTCTAGCCATAGTTAAATCAAGAAATTTTAATAGTGAGTGGGGACAAAAGTGAGCCACCCAAAGGGAAAGCAGATAAGCCACAACCTTTAGCACTTTAAAGTCTTGAATTACATATTGTAGTCCTACGACTTTAAAACGCTAAATCTTATGGCTTCTCTGCTTTTTAAAGTCTTTAGTTATGGTTTAATTTGGTATAAGGAAAATATTTACAATCTTTAAGTATAATATTTGCTAATTTATATCTGAGGATAGTTATGAGAAAAATTTGTTTATATCTACTTATATCTGTGAGCCTGTTTTCCAGCTCTTTGGTTCAAATTTATCGGGAGGGGGGCATCAAAAGTGTTGAGCAATATCTGAACAAACAACTCCAATCCCAAGCATATTGGGAGAAATACTTAAGCAACAAAGACCTAGAGTATGGATACTATGAAAACCTAAGTTCACTTTTAATCATAGATAAAGCTAACAGGAAGATGGACATATATAAAAATTCAAAAGGGGGAGTGGAGTTTCTAAAATCTCAAAGTGTTATAGTAGGCAAAGCTGGAGACAAGGTTAAAGAGGGGGATCTAAAAACACCTTTGGGTGTTTATAGAATAGTTAAAAAATTTAACCCTGATGATGATTTTTACGGACCTTTTGCATATGCTTTATCTTATCCAAATACATTTGACAAGCTAAGAGGCAAGAGTGGACATGGTATATGGATACACGGTTCACCGCTAGATGGAAGCCCGAGAAATAACCAAAGCAAAGGCTGTATCGTCCTAAAAAATGATAAAATAAAAAAACTTGATGCAATGATAAATCCAAAAAGCACCATTTCACTTGTTTATGAAAACAAAATCAGAAAAACAGATAAAAAAGAGATAAGCTTGATACTCTCTCAACTCTTCACTTGGAGAGAGTATTGGAAAAACAATAAAATATCAAAATACCTAAACTTTTATGATGAAGATTTTATAAGATTTGATGGAATGAGAAAGAGATCATTTGCTAGAATGAAAAAGAGCATCTTTAATAGAGGTGAAAAAAAGAGTATCATCTTTAAAAATATAAATATATCGCCATTTCCAAATATAAAAGGTGAAGATCTCTTCAGAGTCTCTTTTTATGAGATTTATTCAACAAGAAAACACAAATACAAAGGCAACAAAGAGCTATATATAAAACTCAAAAATAAAAAAATATCAATACTAGCGGAGAAATAAATGAACAAAGAGACAATACAAAAAGATATAGATGATTTAATCGATATAAGAACAGATTTTTATGATTTTTTAGATGCAAACATCCCAAAAGAGAAGTCGGGATTTGTTTATGACTTCTCTTCTAACCCAACACTAGATGCAAAAAGCGTATATGAGCTTTTTCACAAACTTGACTATCGGGCAAGAAAATTAAGAGGATATTTGGTAAAAACATATGATTTAAAAGCATAAACTTTGATATGGCAAAAATCATAATAAAAAAAGAGAACTACTTTCACAACCTTGAACTACTCAGCAAAAAAGCTGGTAGCAAAGAAAAGCTTATGGCAGTCATAAAAGACAATGCCTACGGACACGGCTTAAAGATTATGGCGAAGCTTGCAAGAGAGTTTGGTATCACTAAAGTGGCAGTCAAAAATCTAAAAGAAGCGCTAGAGATAGATAGCTCATTTGAAGAAATTTTAATTTTGGCAGACCACCCACATGAATCTAAAGCACCAGTCAATATATCTTTCGCAGTTCACTCTTTGGAGTTTTTAAAAAAATTCCCCCAAAATTCAAATATCCATCTAAATATAGATACAGGAATGCATAGAAATGGAATCTTAGTAAGTGAAATAAAAGAGTCTTTAAAATTCATTAAAGAAAAAGAGTTAAATTTAAGAGGCGTATTCACTCACTTCAGAAGCGCAGATGATTTTAATGCCGAACTCTTTTGGCAACAATCCAATTGGATAGAAGCAAAACAAGAAGCCATAAAACAGATAGAGAAGTTTGGCTTAGATATGCCAGCTTTTCACTCTTGCAACTCATCAGCACTCCTTAGAAGCCAAGGTGGCATAAAAGATGACTTTGCAAGGTGTGGAATCGCAACTTACGGCTACACTCATATAGATAAAAATATAGCAACTTACGACTTAAAACCTGTGATGAGTCTGCACGCCAAAAGGCTAAGCACAAGAGTCATAAAAGAAGGTCAAAAAGTAGGCTATGGTGGAGTTTTTGAAGCAAAAAAAGAGATGGAAATATCGACTTACGATATAGGCTATGGAGATGGTTTCTTTAGATATGATGGATTAGGCAATCTAAAAATAGCAAATGGACAAAAGATACTAGGTAGAGTATCGATGGACAGCCTCTGTGCAGAGGGAAAAGCTGATGAAATCTGCCTCTTCAACAATGTGACAGAAATTTCAAAAGCATTCAACACCATAACATACGAAGTCTTAACAAAACTGATGCCTTGGATAGAAAGAGAGGTAAAGATGCTATAATGTTTGATTATTTCCTTATTCATGGGGCTATATTTTGACCTTTGCTGTTTTCTATTTAGTGCGCAAGGTCAGTTGTCAATTTTGGTACAAACAGCTGGCAACAACTGACTGATAGAGACAGAAGAGCAGATAATAAAATCGCTTAAACTATTTCATATCTCATTTTGGATAAAATAATTGAACTTATTATGTATTATACAAAGGGATAAATATGGCTTTAAAAATTGCTATAAATGGATTTGGAAGAATTGGACGATGTGTTGCTAGGATTATTGATACTAGAGATGATGTTGAGTTAGTTTGTGTAAATGATACTGCCCAACGAGAGATGACTAGACAACTGTTCAAGTATGATAGTGTTCATGGAACTTTTAATGATAATGTTGAGGTTTTGGATGACGACTATATGCAAGTCGGAACATCCAAAGTTAAGATGTTTTCAAAAAGAGACCCAAAAGAGTTAAATTTTTTTGATTATGGTGTGGATGTGGTGTTAGAGTGTACAGGTGCTTTTTTGACTACTGAAAAAGCACAAGCTTTTATAGATAATGGTATAAAGAAAGTTATACTATCAGCTCCTGCAAAAGATGATACTCCTACTTTTGTGATAGGTGTAAACGAAGAAAAATATGCAAACCAAGCCATAATTTCAAATGCAAGTTGCACAAC
Source organism: Campylobacteraceae bacterium (assembly GCA_027013265.1). Lineage (GTDB taxonomy): Bacteria > Campylobacterota > Campylobacteria > Campylobacterales > Sulfurospirillaceae > JAADIZ01. Next base: position 3,408 of record JALUXQ010000006.1, read on the forward strand.
AAATTGTTTGGGACCGGTGGCAAAATTACTAGATGATACTTTTGGTATAGAGAAAGGTTTGATGACAACCGTTCATGCATATACAAATGGGCAAAGTCTTATAGATTCAAAAGGCAGAGACCCTCGTCGTGCACGAGCAGCGGCAGTAAATATAATACCTACTACAACAGGAGCTGCTAAAGCTATAGGTTTGGTTTTGCCTCAACTTCAAGGAAGACTTCATGGACAGAGCGTAAGAGTTCCTGTGCCAAATGTATCTATGGTTGATTTAAATGTTTTAGTGAAAAAAGAGACAAGCATAGAGGAGATAAATGCACTTTTTGAAGAGAAATCAAAAGGTGAGCTAAAAGGAATATTGGGTTTTGATATAGACAAGAGAGTTTCACAGGATTTTCAAGGTTCATCTTACAGTTCATTTGTTGCATCTGATTTGACTCAAGTGATATGTGGCAATATGGTAAAAGTTATGTCTTGGTATGACAACGAGTGGGGCTACTCTTCAAGACTGATAGATATGGCCCTATATGTAAGCAAATAAGGAAACTTTGATGGTTAGATCAATCCGAGATATGGATATAGAGGGCAAAAAAGTTTTTATCAGATGTGATTTCAATGTTCCTTTGGATGATTTTTTAAATATTACAGATGACAGAAGAATAAAATCAGCAATACCAACTATAAAATATTGCCTAGATCACAACTGTTCAGTCATATTAGCGAGTCATCTTGGAAGACCAGGAGGGGAGTTTGACCCCAAGCTGTCTCTATCACCAGTGCATAAAAGGCTCTCAAGGCTACTTGTGCCAGAGGTGCAGTTTTCCAAAGATGTGATTGGTGTTAATACGATGGAAAAAGCAAAAAATCTAAAGACAGGCGAGATTTTACTCTTGGAAAATCTAAGATTTGAAAAAGGTGAAATAAAAAATGATGAGAAATTTGCTGGGGCTTTAGCAAATCTTGCTGATTTTTATGTAAATGATGCTTTTGGCGTTTGTCACAGAGCTCATGCTTCCGTTGAGGCCATCACTAGATTTTTTGATATAGACCACAGTGCTTCAGGCTTTTTACTACAAAAAGAGATAAACTTTTCTAAGAATTTACTCAAAAATCCTTCGAGACCTTTTGTGGCAGTCGTAGGAGGAAGTAAGGTTAGTGGAAAACTACAAGCGTTAAGAAGTCTCTTGACAAGAGTTGATAAACTTTTGATAGGTGGTGGCATGGCCTTTACATTTTTAAAAGCACAAGGGATAGATATAGGAAACTCCTTGGTTGAAGATGATTTAATCGATGAAGCAACTGCTGTCTTGCAAAAAGCTAGAGAACTAGGCGTAAAACTTTATTTGCCAGTTGATGTGGTGGCAGCCCAAACATGTTCTCAA
>JALUXQ010000007.1 GCA_027013265.1 Campylobacteraceae bacterium
CTCCATGCACTAGTGGCTGCAACTTGTAGAGGAAGTGGAACTGCAACTCCCACATAAGTTCTATATTTTGCATAATTTTTCAGTATCTCTTTATCTCCCGCGATAAAACCAGACCTAAGCCCTGGTGCACTGCTTCTTTTGGATATAGAGTTGATAACCAATATATTTTTAAAATCGCTATTTCCGACTTTTATACTAGCTTCGAGCAAAGATGGTTGCTTTTTGTTATGGTAAATCTCACTGTAACACTCATCATTCATAAGCACAAAGTTATATCGTAGTGCCAATTTTACCCACTCTTCTAATTCACTCAAGCTCAGTGTCGATGTTGTAGGATTGTTAGGAAAGTTTAAAATTACTAAATTTGCATCTTTTAGTCTCTCATCACCGATATCTGGTTTAAAATCATTTTCCTTTGTAAGGTTTAGATACAAAATCCCAGCTTTACATGCGATTGCTGCACCCTCATATATCTGATAAAAAGGGTTTGTAAAAGCTATCACAGGCTCTTTAGTATCGTGCAATAAAAACTGAGGGAAATTAAAAAGCACCTCTCTTGTGCCAAATGTCGGTATCAATTCACTCTCATCAAGACTTACTCCAAAGCGATTTTTTACAAATCTTAACTGAGCCTCCTTTAGAGATGTGATTCCAGCTGTTTTGGGATACTTTTTAAGTAGTTCCGCGCTATCTTTAAGACTCTCTTGGATAAAGCTTGGAGTTTCAAATTGTGGCTCGCCTATCGTCAAAATAGCCTCTTGAAAATCAAGATTAGGCGATATGCCTTGAAGCAGACTGCTTAGTTTTTCAAATGGATATGGCTCAAAATTCAACTGTTTTTCCTATGATTGGTCTCTTGAAGTCTGTTTATAGTTTTTTTCCATCCCCATAATTTTTTTGCATTTACTACACTCTGTTTGTCTATATCACACAAAAGTATCTCCTCTTTATGTCCCAAAGAGAGCTCAATTTCACCATTTGGGTTAACAAGTTTACTATGTCCGTAAAATCTCCAATCTATCTCGTCGTCATTGTAGTTTCCCACCCTATTGGCTCTTAGTATATACATGGAGTTTAAAAAAGCTCTCGTTTTTAACATCTCTTGCCATCTTAAAGCAGAGTCAAATGTCGAAGATGACGGCATAAGCACAATATCTACATTTTTTTGCATAGCATCCATCCATGCGATATCAAAGTGTGCCTCAAAACCACTCATGATGGCAAATCTTGTCTTCTCTATCACAAAAGTTTGAATCTCGTATGGCTCCACAGGATTGTCAAAAAACTTTTGCTCATTCCAGTGTTTATAGTTTATCAATATCTGCTGATGGTAATATCGCACACTACTTGGCGTAAATTTTGCTACTGATTTTATCAATTTAGAGTTTTTCAGCAAAACTATGGGTGCAACTACACTCAAATTGTACTTTTTACATAGAGATTTCAAAATCTTTATCTTATGGTTTGTCTGCTCTTTTATCATGAGTCTCGGCATAACTTCCAACTCTTTAAAAAAACTGTTCAACGCATACTCGCTAATCAAAATAAGCTCAACCGCTTTTTTCTCACAAATCCTAAAATAGTAATCAAGCTTCGCTTCACTCATAGGAAGCGTAGAGAGTTGTAGGGCTGCTAATTTCATTTAATGTCCCCTCTTTTTACTCTTCATTGATTTGTAGCTTTTCATACTCTAGTTTTGCATCTTCTATCATCTTTGTTGCCTCATTTAGTATAGAGACACCTTTTTTATACTCTTTCATCGCATTTTTTAAGGTGATACTTGGATCACTTAACTTTTCTAAAATCTCTTTTGCATTTTTTAATTTATCTTCAAAACTTATATCATCTTTCATTGCTCTATCGCCTTTGCTATATAAAAATCAAACTTATCATACTCTACCAAAAAAGCATCATGTCCATAACTGCTATCTACACAATGATACTCTACCTTTTCACCTCGCCCCAAGTCTCTTATCGTATCCCTTATTGTCTCCATCTCGCTTGGCATAAAAAGCATATCTCCTCTAAAAGAGATAAGAGTCATCTTTGCCTTTATGTTTTGAAGTGAATCACTCAAAGAGTCATAATTTCTTGATGCATCGAAGATATTCATCGCTTTTATGATATAGATGTAACTTAGAGGATCAAACCTTTTTGCAAAGTTGTATCCATTGTACTCCATATACCTCTCTATCTGAAATCTTCCGAAGAGTTCATACAGACCATCTGTCTCTACATAATTTCTGCCAAATTTTTTATCCATCGAGTGGGGACTCAAAAAACTTATATGCCCAGCCATTCTTCCGATAGCAAATCCATTTAGTGGTAACTCTTCAAAATCACTTTTTTCATAATTTCCATCTTTAAATCTAGGATCTTTTACTATCCCTTCCATCGCCAATTTATTGTACGATATAGCCCATGGACTTGTAGCAGATGTAGAGGCTAGCATAATAATTCTATCTGTAAACTCTGGATACTCAACTCCGACACAAAGTGCTTGCATGCCCCCCAATGAGCCACCTATGACTGCATATGCTTTTTGGATGCCTAGTCTTTTAAAAAGGCTCATCTGTGCACTTACCATGTCACTAATGGTGATAACGGGAAATTTCAGCCTAAGAGGATCTCTCCCTTTTTTTGTTTCACTAGTAGGTCCGCTTGAGCCAAAACAACTACCTAGTACATTGACACAAATCACAAAATATTTTGTAGTATCTAGCACCTTGCCATCGCCGATGAGCGGGTCCCACCAACCTGCTTTTGAATCACCCTCATATTTGCCTGCTGCATGGTGACTGCCTGTAAGGGCGTGAAAAACCACTATGGCATTTGATTTATCTTTGTTTAATACTCCATAACTCTCGAAAGCCATCGTATAGCCTTCCAAAATACGACCACTTTCGAGATAAAGTTGTTCATCAAAATATTCACTTGAAGTATTAATTTTCAACTTTTATACCTAATTTACCCTATAATTTGGTGCTTCATGTGTGATGATGACATCGTGAACATGGCTCTCTTTTAAGCCAGCACTCGTTATCTCCACAAACTCTGCTTTGTTTTGATAATCAGCTATATCGGCTCCTCCTACATAACCCATAGATGACCTGAGTCCTCCCATTAACTGGTGGACAACATCTTTGATTGAGCCAACAAGAGGAACTCTTCCCTCTATACCCTCTGGCACAAGTTTATCTGTAGCAGTCCCCTCTTGAAAATACCTATCCGTACTGCCTTTTGTCATAGCACCAATGCTTCCCATGCCTCTATATGTCTTATACTGTCTTCCTTGGTAAGTTATCACTTCGCCTGGACTCTCAGAAGTTCCAGCCAATAGACTTCCTATCATTACAGAGCTAGCTCCAACAGCTAGGGCTTTTGCTAAGTCTCCTGAGTACTTGATACCGCCATCTGCGATAACAGGCACACCATGAGCTGCGCCAACACTACTGCACTCTTCGATAGCTGATATCTGCGGAACTCCAACTCCTGCTACTATTCTAGTAGTGCAGATACTTCCTGGTCCAATTCCTACTTTTACTGCATCTGCTCCAGCCTCGATGAGAGCTAAAGTTGCCTCTTTTGTGGCAATATTGCCAGCGATTATATCAACTTCCATCGTCTCTTTTATCTTCTTTACTGTATCTATTATGCCTTTTGAGTGTCCATGAGCTGAATCAAGCACTAAAACATCAACACCTGCTTTAACTAATGCGGTGGCTCTATCTATCTGTCCAACTCCTATGGCAGCTCCAACTCGAAGTCTTCCAAATTCATCTTTGTTTGAGTTTGGATACTCTTTTCTCTTCTTTAAATCTTTTATAGTGATTAAGCCATCAAGCTGATTATCTTTCCCTACAACAGGGAGTTTTTCCACCTTGTTTGTTTTGAAAATCTCTTCGGCTTGGTCAAGCGTAGTTCCTTTTGAAACAGTGATAAGAGGCATAGGAGTCATCACTTCACCCACTTTTTGGTCATATTTTGTCTCAAATCTAAGGTCTCTGTTTGTCAAAATCCCTATCAAAGTATTTTCATCATTTATAACTGGAACTCCTGAGATTCTATACTCGCTCATGATATTTAGTGCTTCTTGTACAGTAGAGTCAAAGTGGACAGATACTGGGTCTATAATGATACCGCTCTCACTCTTCTTTACTCTTCTTATCTCTCTTGCTTGGGACTCTATGTCCATATTTTTATGAATTATTCCGATGCCTCCGAGTCTCGCCATCATGATAGCAGCTCTGTGTTCAGTCACTGTATCCATGGCGGCAGAAACCAAAGGAATATTTAAAGAAATATTCTTTGTGAGCATAGAGTTTAACTTAACCTCTCTTGGCAATACTTCAGAGTATTTTGGAACCAACAATATGTCTTCAAATGTTAACGCTTTTTTGCGAATTTTCATCCTATTTCTCCTTTAATTCTCTCTCTAGGCTCAATGCACCATCGAACAACTCTTGTTCGCCATACGCCTTTGCTATCAACTGTCCGCCTATCGGCAACCCTTTTGCATTTTTCCCTAAAGGCACCGAGATACCAGGGAGTCCCGCTAGATTTAGTGAAATCGTATATGCATCACTTAGGTACATCTCAAGCGGGTCTTTTTTGCTTCCAAGCTCAAATGCTGGTGTTGGAGCTACTGGGGCAAATATCAAATCCGCCTCACTAAAGATATCTTCATACTGCTTTTTTATCAAATGTCTGGCCTTTTGAGCCTTTATGTAGTAAGCATCATAATACCCACTGCTAAGCACGAAAGTTCCAAGAAGAATCCTTC
>JALUXQ010000008.1 GCA_027013265.1 Campylobacteraceae bacterium
TGGCACATGTTCTTTTTCCACTTATTGCTCCAGCATATGCAACTTCAAAGCCAACTTTTTCATTTGTTGCCCATTGTGCGTATGTATCGCAGTTAAACTGTTTTGAAAATTTTTGAAAATTTCCAATAATCTCACTTGAAGGAGTGCCAGGGTATCCTGAAATCATATCTACATTTGCATGTATGAGCCCTAGAGCTATAGCCTCGTTTCCCATCAAAATTTGCTTCATATTTTCTCCAAATAGATAAAAGTTGGGTTATTATACTTAATATTTCTTTAATTTTTTCTAGTTTCAGGAGAAAAATCAAATAATATTTAAACTTAATTTTGATACAATAATACAATTGACCTTGTAGACTATAATTATAGCTTGCAGAGCCAGTTAAAATTTAATTTGAGGAGTTTTGGTATGTTTAAGAAAATTGGTTTGAGTGTCCTGACATTTTTGTTTGTCTCTAGTTTTATGTTGCTTAATGCAGGGACTATTAAGATAGGTGCTATTGTATCTGCTACGGGTCCTGCTTCATTTTTGGGTGATCCTGAGCTTAAAACCCTTCAGCACTATGTTAAGAAGATAAATGATGATGGTGGAGTAAATGGACAAAAGCTAAAACTTATAGCTTATGATACAGGGGCTAGTCCTAAAAAAGCTGTTACATTTGTTAAAAGACTTATAAATCAAGATAAGGTTGTAGCCATCATTGGGCCTTCTACTACAGGTGAGACTATGGCTATCATAAAGTTTGTTCAAAGAGCTAAAATTCCTTTGATTTCTATGGCGGGTGCTGTTGTGATTATAAATCCTGTTAAAAAATATGTATTTAAGATGGTAGCAACTGATAGAATGGCTTGCCAAAGAATTATGCAAGATTTGAAAAAGAGAAAATTGACAAATTTAGCTTTGATTTCAGGAAGTGGCGGTTTTGGAAAATCTATGAGAAAGCAGTGTAAAGATGTAGCTCCAAGCTATGGTGTGAAGATAGTAGCAGATGAGACCTATGGCAAAAAAGATACTGACATGACAACTCAATTACTTAAGATTAAAAATAACAAAAAAGTCCAAGCTGTACTAAATCCAGGTTTTGGTCAAGGTCCTGCGATTGTGACAAAAAACTATAGACAACTTAAAATCAAGCAACCATTATATGAGTCTCATGGTGTAGCTTCTAAGAAGTTTATAGAGATTGCAGGAAAAGCAGCAAATGGTGTTAGACTTGTTGCGCCTCCTGTTGTGGTGGCTGATAAATTATCTGATTCTAACCCTGTTAAAAAAGTGGCTTTGGCATATAAAAATGAGTATGAAAAAACATTTCATACACAAGTTGCTAGTTTTGGTGGACATGCATATGACTCACTTTATGCGATAGTTGCTGCCATAAAAGCGCAGAAGTCAACAGACCCAAAAAAAATAAGAGACGGTATAGAAAATCTTAAAAACTTTCAAGGAATTGATGGTGTTGTAAATATGAGCCCAACAGATCACTTGGGGCTTGACACAAAAACTGGTATGGTTTTATTGGATATCAAAAATGGTGATTGGTCTATCGTCAAGTAGATGATTGAATTTTTTGGATTTCTCCTCTCTGGTGTAACAGTTGGTTTTGTCTATGCCCTTGTAGGTATTGGCTTTACCGTCATATATAATAGTAGTGGCATCATAAACTTTTCACAAGGTGAGTTTGTGATGGCAGGGGGAATGTCAACAGTTTTTTTACTAAAAGCTGGACTTCCTCTAGGAGTTTCATTTATTTTAGCGATTTTGATAACTTCAATGATAGGCATAGTTTTATATAAGCTGATAGCCTTTTCCAAAAATAGTTCACAAATTTCACTTATCATTTTAACTTTAGGCTTTGCTATCTTTTTAAGAGGTTTAGCTGAGGTGGTTTTCGATAAAGAGCTTCATACTATGCCTTCATTTGTGGGAGATGGTGCCTTTGATATGTTTGGCACTGTTCTCACTTATCAATCTATTCTTATCATGATAGTCTCCATTGTTATAGTGGTGGCACTATATCTCTTCTTTAAAAAGACAAAGACAGGGCAAGCCATGATGGCGGCGTCCATAAATGTAGATGCTGCAAAATTGATGGGCATAAATATCAAAAAGATTTTGATGATAAATTTCGCCCTTTCAGCTGCTATCGCCTCTATCGGTGGTGTGCTTCTGACTCCTATCACATCTACAAACTATGAAGTTGGTATCATGCTTGGATTAAAAGGTTTTGCAGCTGCCATCATAGGTGGTCTTGGCAGCCCTTTTGGAGCAGTTGCTGGTGGTTTGGTGCTTGGGATTTTAGAGTCCTTGATAGCAGGATATGTCTCTAGTGAATACAAAGACGCAGTTGCTTTTGTAGCACTTTTGGCAATTCTTTTTTTTATGCCAGGTGGAATTTTTGGCAACACAAAAGCACAAAGAGTCTGAATGTTTAAAAGATACAATATAAACAGAGATATTTTAACCCTAAGTGCGATTTTAATCATTGTTCCGTTTTTCTTTCAAAATGATTTTTATTATGAGATAGCCATAGTTTCACTACTGAATTCTCTCATTTGTATAGGGCTAAATATGCTTATGGGTTACGCAGGACAAGTGAGCTTAGGTCATGGAGCTTTTGCGGGACTTGGCGGTTATATAGCTGTGATTTTGAGCTCAAACTATGGCATAACGCCAATTTTTGGTATCTTTATCGCCGTAGTGACGATGTCTATCTTTGCCTTTATCGTCTCGAAACCGATTCTTAGGCTCAAAGGACACTATCTTGCAATGGCAACTTTGGGAGTTGGCATCATCATTAGTATAGTTTTAAATGTAGAAGATGAGTTGACTGGTGGAAGTGATGGCATGAGTGTAGATAGTTTTACGGTTTTTGGATATGAATTTAGTAGCAGTCTACAATGGTATGTGTTATGTGCCATTTTGCTTGTTTTTACCATTTGGATGTTCACAAATCTTATAAATTCTCCCTTTGGAAGAGTGCTTAGGTCGATTGAGGGAAGCGAAAAAGCAGCAAATAGCGTTGGCATAAATGTGTCACACTATAAGAGTATAGTTTTTGTATTGTCTGTTGTAATCGCGACTATTGCAGGAAGTCTTTATGCTTTTTTTTCAGGCTTTATATCTCCAAGCGAAGCTAGCTTTTCTCACTCGATTGAACTTGTGGTGATGGTAGTACTTGGCGGATTAGGAAGAATTTATGGAGCCGTAATAGGTGCGGTTATCTTAACTATACTTCCTCAACTTTTGACATCTTTTGAAGATTATCAAACTTTAATATATGGTGCTATCATCATCTTTGTTATGATTTTTATGCCAAAAGGTATCGCATCGGTTTATGAAGATGTAAGAGGGAGATTGTTTGCTTCAAATAAATAGTGTAACCAAGCAATTTGGCGGAATAAAAGCAGTAGATGACTTAAGTTTTAGAGTAAAAAAAGGTAGCATCCACTCCATAATAGGACCAAATGGAGCAGGTAAAACTACTTTGGTAAATATGATAACAGGTGTTTATAAAGTCGATAGCGGAACTATATTTTTAGATGGAGCTGATATCACAAATATCTCCACGGATAAGTTGGTATATAGAGGGATTTGCAGAACTTTTCAGAATTTGGAAATTTGTGAAAATCTAACAGTTTTAGAAAATGTTCTTTTGGGATTTGATAAATATATGGATAAGAGTTTGTTAAAATCATGCTTTAGGTCAAAATCCATACAAGCTGATGAAGCTAGGCACAAACAAAGAGCCTTGCATCTTTTGGAGCTTATAGGACTAGAAAAGTTAGCCAATCTAAAAGCTGAAAATCTATCTTATGGTATCTTAAAAAAGTTGGAAATTGTGAGGGCTTTAGGGACATCTCCAGAGCTGATTTTACTTGATGAGCCTGTTGCAGGACTCAATCCAAAAGAGACGCAAGAGGTTTCAAATCTGATAAAAACAGTCGTTGCCGATGAAGTAACTATTATATTAGTGGAGCATGACATGAAGATGGTCATGCAGATATCAGACTACATAACAGTGATGAACTTTGGTAAAAAATTGGCACAAGGAACTCCAGAAGAGATCGCAAATAATGAAGATGTGATAAGAGCATATCTAGGGAGTGGTGTGGTATGTTAAGGGTAGAAAATCTGAGTTGCAACTATAAACAAATCATAGCACTTAGTGATGTAAGCCTTCATATAAATATAGGTGAAATAGTTTCATTGATAGGTGCTAATGGAGCTGGAAAAACTACGCTTTTAAGAACTATTAGTGGGCTTCACAATGCAAAAAGCGGAGAGATTTTTTTTGAAGGTCGCAATATAACAAAACTTGAATCTCATGATGTGGCAAAATTAGCTATTACCCAGATTCCTGAGGGAAGAGGGCTTTTTTCAATTCTCAGTGTCGAGGAAAACTTGAGACTAGGGGCTTATATGAGAGCTGATAATGATATTGAAGATGACATAAAGAAGATATACAAGAAATTTCCAATCCTAAAAGAAAAATCACACGAATATGCAGGGACTCTCTCAGGTGGTCAACAACAGATGGTAGCAGTCGGGCGAGCTTTGATGAGCAGACCAAAACTTTTACTGTTAGATGAGCCTAGTATGGGATTAGCTCCTATCGTTGTTGAAGAGATATTTAAAGCTATTAAATCTCTAAGAGACAGTGGAACTACGATATTTATAGTCGAACAAAATGCCTTTTTGGCTTTGAGTATAACAGATAGAGCTTATGTGCTTGAAAATGGTAAAATCGTGATGAGTGGAA
>JALUXQ010000009.1 GCA_027013265.1 Campylobacteraceae bacterium
ACTTGAGAGCTACATACCACTTGCTATTGGTTATCTGATTCTAACCTACCCTATTTCACTGTGGTCAAGAAGATTAGAAAAGAGGCTGAAAGATTAGTGGAAACTGTCTATTAGTCCGCCAACAAGTAGATTCCAGCCATCAACTAGTACAAAAATAAGCAACTTAAACGGCAGTGATATCATGACTGGTGGCAACATCATCATTCCCATACTCATAAGAACTGAGCTTACGACCATGTCTATCACTAAAAATGGCAGATAAAGCAAAAAACCTATCTCAAAAGCCGTTTTAAGCTCACTTATCATAAAAGCTGGCACTGCTACAACTAGCGGTACATCTTGTATATTTTTTGGATTTTTTAATTTTCTGATTCTAAAAAATAGTGCTAAGTCTTTTTCTCTAGTATTTCTAACCATAAAGGCCTTAAATGGCTTAACTCCCTTTTCAAAAGCCTCTTGGTATCCTATCTGTTTTGCAAGATATGGCTTTACTGCATCATTATAAGACTGTGTTGCTACTGGTTCCATGATAAAAAAAGTCAATATAAGTGCTAAGGATACAAGTATATTGCTTGGCGGCATCTGCTGAGTACCAAGAGCCTGCCTTAAAAAAGAGAATACTATGATAAGACGCAGGAAGCTTGTCATTATAAAGAGTATTGAAGGGGCTAAAACCAAAATAGTAAGAACTACAAGCAGATTCAAGCTCGTCACTAGCTGCTCTGGGCTTGTTGGTGCACTTAAAGATAGATTTACCGTAGGAAGTGTATCTGCCCCAAAAAGAACAGGTGCAAATATCACAAAAATTAAAAATAGCTTTTTTTTCAATTATTATTTTACCTGTTTTTTTCTATCTAATATACTTTTTTTTACAGCCTGTTGATTTTTACTAGTAGTCGAATAAAATCTCAACTCAACTCTTCTGTTTTTTGCTTTGCCCTCTTGGGTTGAGTTTGATGCAACTGGATCGTACTGGGCTTTACCGCCAGCAGTCAATCTTTTTGGAGAAATTTTATCTTTTATCAACTCTTTTACAACACTCACTCCTCTAGCAGTTGATAGATCCCAATTGTCTCTAAAAGGTGCATTTGCTGCAGGAACACTATCGTCTGTGTGTCCAACCACATTTATATATAGATTTGGTGGTAATTTCTGTATTATGAGCGCAATTCTTTTGAGAAAAAGTATAGCATCTTCATTTTCAATTGTCGCAGAACCTGGTTTAAACAGTAGTGCACCAGGGAGTCTTATAACAAAACCGCTTTGTGCATCTTCGAGTGTCACTTCAGGAGAGCCAGCAGATTTTAACATCTCATTTGCTTCCACTATGGCTTTTCTCATAGCCATCTTAACTCTATTTGCTGTTTCACTTTGGCTGTCTATCGGGCTTGCCATCTGTTGTCTTTCGCGACTTATTTCAGTCTTGGTACCGCCTTCTAACACACTAAGAGCACCAGCAAGTGAACCTATGGCTTCTTGTACTTTTTTTGCATCCATGGTAGACATCGATAAGAGTAAAACAAAAAATGTTAAGAGTAGTGACATCAGGTCACCAAATGCAGCTAGCCATCCTGGCATACATTTAGGACAATCACAAGGTTTTGCTTTTTTAGCCATAAATCATCCTAATTAAACTGACTTTCTCTATCTTTTGGAGGCAAGAAAGCTAAGAGTTTACCCTCTAAGTTTCTAGGATTATCACCCGATTGTATCGCCATGATGCCTTCTATTATGAGAGTTTTTGCAAGCACCTCATCACTGTCTCTAATCATAAGTATGTTTGCTATAGGGGCACCGACTATATTTCCTAGCATCGCACCATACATGGTTGTAAGTAGTGCGACCGCCATAGAAGGTCCGATAGCAGATGGGTCAGACATATTAAGAAGCATAGCAACCAAACCTATAAGAGTTCCTATCATACCCATAGCACCTGCAAAACCACCTAATTGGTCAAATATCTGTGCATTTGCCTTGTGCCTTTCACTTGTTTGATCCATGTCAATCTCTAACATATCCCTGATAGTATCTGGCTCATTGCCATCAACTGCCATAGATAGACCTTTTTTTAAAAATTCATTTGCTTCAGCATTTGCATCAGATTCTAGTGCTAAGATACCATCTTTTCTTGCTTTTGTAGAGTATTCTACCATCTTTTTGATAAGCTCTGATAAGTCTTCTTGAGGTGGTTTTATAGCTATCATAAAAAACTTTGCAAGGCTCTTTATCTGCTCCATTTTAAAACCGACTAATAGTACGCCAGTCGTTCCACCAAACACAATCAGAGTCGAAGGAATATCTATGTAAGGACCAATACCAACACCCATAGCCATAGCACCGAAAAGGAGTGCTAAAGTCAACACTAAACCAACAACGGTTCCTAAATCCATAATTTGCAACCTTTAATTATCTGTCATATTTTATGTTTATTTGTGTTAAAAGATGATTAAACTCTCTATTATTAAGATATCTTTAGCCCTCTTAAAACAATATTCTGTTAAAATATCGGATATTTATATATATTTTTTAGGAGTTAGCAAATCATGAATATCTCTATCGTTATAATGGCGGCTGGTTTTGGAACTAGAATGAAATCATCCACTCCAAAAGTTCTACACAAAATTAGTGGTCATGAGATGCTCTACTACATCATAAAAGAGTCAAAAAAGATAACTAATGATATCACAGTGATCCTGCACCACCAATCAGATTTGGTAAAACAGGAGATGAGCAGATACTTCACTGACATAAACTACACTCTTCAAGATGTAGAAAATTTCCCTGGAACTGGTGGGGCACTAAGAAGCGCAAACCCAAAATACAAAAAAGTTCTGGTTTTAAATGGCGACATGCCTCTGCTCGAAGAAAAAGATATGCTAAATTTCATACAGACAGAGGGGCAAGTCATCATGAGTAGTTTCAGGTGTGCTGATCCTAGCGGCTATGGAAGAGTTATAACAGATGAGCAAAAAAGAGTAAAAAAGATTGTTGAAGAGAAGGATGCTTCAAAAGATGAAAAATCTGTAAATCTAGTCAATGCGGGAGTCTATCTTTTTGATGCAGATTTTTTAAAAGCAAACCTTAGAAACTTAAGCAACAACAATAAACAAAAAGAGTTCTATATAACAGATTTGATAAAGATAGCCAACAACCAAAATATAATCGTGAAAGCCATAGAGGTTAATGAAGATACATTTATGGGGATAAACTCAAAGTACCACCTATCTAAAGCGGAAGAGATAATGCAAAAAAGAATCAAAAAGAGATTTATGCAAAGTGGTGTTACCATGAGAATGCCTGAGACGATATATATAGAGTCTTCTGTGGAGATTTTGGGAGAGAACACCATAGAAAATGGGGTTAGTTTGCTAGGAAACAGTAAAATCATAAATTCTCATATAAAAACAAACTGTGTCGTAGAAAATTCTGTTATAGAGGACTCCGACATCGGACCGATGGCTAGAATTCGACCAAATTCACACATAAAAAATACTCATATCGGTAACTTTGTGGAGGTAAAAAAATCAACCCTAAATGGAGTAAAAGCTGGACATTTAAGCTACCTAGGAGATAGTTTTATAGATGAGGGTACAAATATAGGATGTGGCACTATCACTTGCAACTATGACGGAAAAAGCAAATACAAAACGACAATAGGAAAAAATGTCTTTGTTGGAAGCGATACACAATTTGTCGCCCCTGTAACCATAGAAGATGATGTCATAATAGCCTCTGGTACAACTGTTACAAAAGATGTAAAAAAAGGCAGTTTGGCAATCAATAGAACTCCACTCAAGATAATCGATAACTTCTTTTATAAATTTTTTGGGAAAGAGCATGAATAATTTACTAAAAAACAAAAAAATTCTTATCGGAGTGACTGGCAGTATCGCCATATACAAAACTCTTGAACTCATAAGGCTACTTATAAAAGCGGGGGCTAAAACAAGAGTAATCATGAGCGAAGAGTCCAAAAGATTTATAACGCCTTTGACATTTGAGGCGATATCTCAAGATATAGTCTTACACAAAGAGACTGAAAGCTGGTCAAATGACAACAACCATGTGCATATAGGAAAATGGGCAGATATATTTGTAGTGCTCCCATCAGTGCAAACAGTATAAACAAGCTATCTTATGGTTTGGCGGATAATCTTCTCATACAATCTCTTTTAGCCTTTAATAAACAGGTACTCATAGCACCATCAGCAAATACAAACATGCTACTTCACCCAAGCACCGCAGATTCACTAAAAAAACTCTCAACTTATGGATATAAAATAATCAAACCTCAAAACAAACTCTTAGCATGTAACGACAAAGGCATAGGTGCTATGGCGGAGCCAAGTGAAATCTTCCACCATGTGTGCAAAGCTCTCCTAAGTGATGTTTTCTGGGAAGATAAAAACATAATCATAACAGGTGGCGGCACGAAAGAGAAGATTGATGATGTCAGATACATCAGCAACAATTCAAGTGGCAAGATGGCTCACTCTTTGTGCTTAGCATCGTATTATAGAGGTGCAAAGGTTACATATATAAGCACACTTAAGAGACAAGATTTACCAAGTGAGATAGATTTTATATACGCACCAAGTTCAAAAGAGTTAGATAGCGCCATAAAGAAAAATATAGAAGACGGCTCTTATCTCTTTATGGTGAGTGCTGTAAGCGACTATATCTGCAAAAAAGAGTTTAACGGAAAGCTACAAAAGAGTGATTTGGGAGATGAATTTT
>JALUXQ010000010.1 GCA_027013265.1 Campylobacteraceae bacterium
CTCTAAACATACTTGAACCATTGACTTACAAGGATCTATTTAAAGAGATAGACAAGGATTTTGATAGAATTGATTTTTTCATATCTAATGCCATCATTTCAGGTCGCGCTGTTGTTGGTGGATATACAAAATTTATGAGGTTAAAGCCAAAAGGAATTAACAATATCTTTACCGCTACTGTAAACGCCTTTGTAGTTGGTGCTCAAGAAGCAGCCAAAAGGATGGAAAAAATGGGTGGAGGAAGTATTATATCTCTATCTTCTACGGGAAACTTAGTCCATATTGATAACTACGCAGGTCATGGCACCGCAAAAGCTGCTGTTGAAACTATGGTGAGATATGCAGCAACTGAACTAGGGGAACTTGGCATCAGGGTAAATGCGATAAGTGGTGGACCAATAGAGACTGATGCTCTAAGGGCTTTTACAAATTATGAAGAAGTCAAATCAAAAACAGCTGAATTATCACCATTGAATCGCATGGGGAAACCGCAAGATATGGCAGGAGCTGCTCTATTTCTCTGTTCAGACAAAGCTTCATGGATCACAGGTCATACACTTTTGATTGATGGTGGTACTACATTTAAATGATACTTAATCTTCCAAATCTTTTAGCACTACTCAGAGTTGCTATGGCACCTTTGATGTACTGGTTTTTAGTAGATAGAGGCAACTCTGTTTTTGAAGGCATTGACTCATCATGGCTGGACTATTTTGCTGCTCTTTTATTTGTCTTGGCAAGTACAACTGATTTTTTTGATGGATTCATCGCAAGAGCTTGGAACCAAAAGACAGAACTTGGAGCTATACTTGACCCATTAGCAGATAAGATGCTTGTTCTTGCTGCATTTTTAGGTTTAATGGTAATCGGCAGAGCAAATCCATGGGCTATATATTTGATACTGACAAGAGAGTTTTTTGTGACAGGTCTCAGAGTTGCGAGTGCCAGCAAGGGATATAGTGTATCTGCATCAATGGCTGGCAAGATAAAGACTGTTGCACAAATGTTTGCTGTTGGTTTTTTAATGATGAATTGGCCATATGCAGATGCCCTACTTTGGTTTGCAGTCTTTTTGACTCTGTATTCTGGCTATGAGTATGTATCTGCTTATGCAAAAAAGGATAGTAGATAATGGGAACTCTTATATCACTTTTAGTACTATCTTTTTTGATATTTTTTCACGAACTCGGACACTTTTTGGTCGCTAGATTTTTTGGTGTAAAAGTAGAAGTATTTAGCATTGGTTTCGGGAAAAAACTATACACAAAAGTATATAACGGCACAGAGTATGCTATTAGCATGATTCCACTTGGTGGATATGTGCAGATGAAAGGTCAAGACGATAGCGACCCTACAAAAAAAAGCGATGATACAGACAGCTACAATGTAAAAAAACCGTGGCAGAGAATCTTTATACTTCTTGCTGGCCCATTTGCAAATTTTCTCTTGGCTTTTTTCCTATATATTGCTGTGGGATACATAGGAGTGAACAAATTTGCTCCGATAATAGGTCAAGTCTCAAAAGACTCCCCAGCCCTACTAAGTGGACTAAAAAGTTTGGATAAAATTATCTCTATAAATGATATAAAAATCAAAACTTGGGATGAGCTAAGCAAAAAGATAAAAACAAGTCAAAATGCTTTGAAATTTGAAGTCCTAAGAGGTGGCAAAATTATCTCCATCAATGTTATACCTAAAATTCATACTTACAAAAATATGTTTGGAGAAGTTATGCAAAAAAAGATGGTTGGTATCTCACCAGAGGGTAAAACTATCACCATCAAATATGGACTACTGCAAAGCATACCTTTTGCACTAGAAGAGACAAAAAATGCAACAACTATGATAGTAAAAAGTTTGCAAAAGCTCGTTGAAGGGGTAGTTCCCGCAAAAGAGATGGGGGGAATCGTATCTATAGTTCAAGTAACAGCAAAAGCGAGTGCCATCGGCATAGTTGCACTTTTTGGACTTACTGCTTTGATATCCGTAAACTTAGGTGTCCTAAATTTACTTCCAATTCCTGCACTTGATGGCGGGCATATAATGTTTAATCTATATGAGATGATAACAAAAAAAGCACCTAGTGAAAAAGTTCTGTACTATCTGACATTGGCTGGTTGGATATTTTTACTTTCGCTGATGGCATTTACGATTTTTAATGATATATACAGAATTGCAGGAGGAGAGTGATGTCAATTTTAGATTATGAAAAAAGATATGATGAGATACTAACAAACATAGAAAAAGTGCGTGTCAGAGTAAATCAACACCAAATAGTTAAGATAGTAGCTGTTAGCAAATCAGTAGAGGCAAAAGAGATATCTAATATGTACAGTATCGGTCAAAGAGCTTTTGGAGAAAATAGAGTTCAAGCTCTAAAGTCAAAAACACTGGAGTTAGAAAATCTGCCTATAGAGTGGCACTTCATCGGAAGACTCCAGACAAATAAAATAAATGCTCTGATTGATTTAAATCCAAGTCTCATCCACTCTTGTAGTTCATTGGAATTAGCACTAGAGATAGACAAAAGACTAAAAGTCAAAGGCAAAAAGATTGATGCTCTTTTGCAAATAAATAGCGCGAAAGAGGAGCAAAAAGCAGGAGTCATGCCTGAAATTTCACTCGATACTTATGATGAAATCATCTCAACTTGTAGCAATATAAACTTAAAAGGAGTGATGAGCATAGGTGCTCACACAGACGATAAAAAAGTCATAAAAGATAGTTTTGAGAAAACTTATGCTATATATGAAGAGTTGAAAAATAAGGGTGCAAAATATTGCTCCATGGGCATGAGCAGTGACTATGAGCTAGCTGTGGAGTGCGGAGCAAATATGTTGCGTATCGGCTCAACCCTATTTACAAACAAAAGGAGAACAGATGAAGAGAGCTTATAATTTTGGTGCAGGTCCAGCCGCAATTCCAACGGAAGTTTTGGAAATTGCACAAAAGGAGCTGTTGGACTATGAAGATAGTGGGATTTCAATCATGGAAGCCTCTCATCGTTCAAAACTATATGATAATGTCCACACAAGTGCTATAAAAAATATAAGAGAACTCTATAAATTACCTGATGATTTTGAAGTTCTGTTTCTGCAAGGTGGTGCATCTATGCAGTTTGCTATGATACCCATGAATCTTTACAAAGGCGGATGTGTACAGTACGCAAACACTGGAGCTTGGTCAAAAAAAGCTATAAAAGAGGCAGCGATACAAGGAATAGTTCCTCAAATTGTCGCCACTTCTGAAGAGGGCAGTTTTAATCATATCCCAAAAGTAAATTTTGATGATGATTGCGATTATGCCTACATAACATCAAACAATACAATTTACGGAACTCAATACAAAGAGTTTCCAAAAACTTCATCACCTCTGATAGTAGATGCTTCAAGCGACCTCTTCTCTTATGCCGTAGATTGGAATAGAGTTGATCTTCTCTTTGGTGGTGCTCAAAAAAATGCAGGACCATCTGGAGTCACTATAGTAATTATCAGAAAAAACCTATTAGACAGAGTTGAAGAGAGTGTTCCGACTATGCTTAGATATAAAACTTATGCAGATGCCAATTCACTATATAACACCCCTCCTACATTTGGCATATATATACTAAATCTTGTACTAGAGTGGATAAAAGGCAAAGGCGGTATAGAGGCAATTGATAAGGAAAATAGAGTCAAAGCAAAGATACTATATGATGCGATTGATAATAGTCAAGGTTTTTATATAGGTCATGCACAAAAAAACTCACGAAGTCTTATGAATGTATCTTTTAATATCAAAGATAAAAATGAGCAACTAGAGGCTGAGCTTCTAAAAGAGGCAGGAGAAAAAAACATGATAGGGCTAAAAGGACACAGAAGTATCGGCGGACTTAGAGCCTCTATATATAATGCGATGACTCTTGAAGGTGTGGAAGCACTAGCAAACCTTATGCAAGATTTTGCAAAAAAACATGCATAGGAGCCAAAATGTACGATATAAAAACTCTAAATAAAATATCACCAGTGGGCTTAAAAAGATTTGATGGAAACTATAATTTAGATGACTGCAAAGATGATCCAGATGCAATTGTTCTTAGAAGTTTTAAGATGCATGACTATAAATTTGGTAAAAATTTAAAAGCGATAGCAAGAGCAGGCGCTGGAGTAAACAATATACCACTTGAAACTTGTAGCGAAAAAGGTATCGTTGTTTTCAATACCCCTGGTGCAAATGCAAATGCTGTAAAAGAGTTGGTTATCGCCTCTTTGTTTCTCTCCTCAAGAGATGTAACTTCAGGAGTGCAGTGGGTGCAGAGTACAAAAGATAGTGATGATGTTGTATCTTTGGTCGAAAAAAACAAATCAAACTTTGCTGGATGTGAGATAAAAGGAAAAACACTTGGTGTCATAGGACTTGGAGCCATAGGGGCTATGGTTGCAAACAGTGCGTTGGATCTTGGTATGAAAGTCAAAGGTTATGACCCCTACCTTTCAGTTGACGGAGCATGGCTTTTGTCAAACAGAGTCAAGAAAACAACAACACTCGATAAAATCTATGAAAAATGTGACTATATAACCATACATGTTCCACTACTTGAGAGTACAAAGGACATGATAAATAAAAAGACACTACAAAAGTGCAAAGATGGCGTAAAAATCATCAATTTTTCAAGAGGTGGTCTTGTCAATAGTGCGGATATCATAGAGGCGGTTGAAAATAAAAAAGTTTCTTGTTATATTACTGATTTTCC
>JALUXQ010000011.1 GCA_027013265.1 Campylobacteraceae bacterium
AGCATTATTGAATGTGATATAATACGAGGCAGAAAGTTTTCAGCATAGCCGTAGCTATGGTGGAAATTTTCTAACGAAGTAGAATGTTATATTCAATAATGCTGATGATGTGATATAGTGCGTAAGGTCAGTTTATAATATAAAATCAAGGTGGATAATTATGACAAATCAGCTGTTGCTCTCTTCATCCATAATTGCTGTTTTAGCGATTATGATACCGATGATGTTTTTGGCTACTAGCAAGCTTGGTGTTAAAAACAGAGGTAAACAATCTAAAAATGCAGCATATGAAAGCGGAGTTAGCAAACCGATAGGCACTAGCAGCAATCCTTTTAGTGTCAAGTTTTATCTAGTCGCTCTTCTTTTTGTACTTTTTGATGTGGAGATTATCTTTATGTTTCCTTGGGCACTAAATGTCCGAGAGTTGGGATTTTTCGGTATCGCCGAAATGTTCACATTTATGGCGCTTTTATTGGCTGGTTTAGTATATATCTATAAAGCAAAGGCTCTAACATGGCAGTAACAGGTGAAGAGGCGATATACGGCGACAGTGTCATCACTACAAAATTAGACAGTGCGATAGCTTGGGCTAGAGAATCCTCTATGTGGCCATATATATTTGGTACAGCTTGCTGTGCTATTGAGTTTATGAGTGTGGCTTCTAGCAAATTTGATATATCTCGTTTTGGGGCTGAGGTTGTGAGATTTTCACCAAGACAAGCAGATTTGTTGATAATAGCTGGAACTGTGAGCTATAAACAAGCACCAATATTAAAGAAGATTTATGATCAAATGACAGAGCCAAAATGGGTCATGAGTGCAGGAGCATGTGCTTGTAGTGGAGGTTTTTATGATAACTATACAACCATGCAAGGGGTTGATGAAATCATACCAGTTGATGTCTATATATCTGGCTGTCCTCCTCGCCCCGAAGCATTTTTAGAGGGATTGATGCAGATACAAAAACTACAGGCAAAACCAACAAAATATCTCAAGAAAAGAGCAAAAAGAGAGTTTAAAGGCAGATTAGATGCTTAGCCAATGCGAGAAAAAAATCGAATTTAGTAAGACAAAAAACAGTAGATATATAGTAAAGCTAAAAGATATAAAAAGAGCTATAAAATTTCTAAAACAGGAGAAAAATTATAACTTTCTAGTGGATATCACAGCAGTTGACTATCTTGATTTTTGCGAACCAAAGCAGAAGAGATTTGCTATCATATATCTTTTAAAAGATGATAGTTTTGATAATCTATTGGTTCTAAAAGCCTACCTAAACGAAGACGAGATAATCGACTCTATAACAGATTTGTATGAGGGTGCAAATTGGAGCGAAAGAGAAGTTTGGGATCAGTATGGACTCAAATTTAAAAACCACCCAAACCTAAAAAGAATTTTAAACCATAAAGAGTTTGTTGGGCACCCTTTAAGAAAAGATTATCCTATGACAAAAGGTCAGCTTTGCACCAAGACAGATGATCTTATGGATGAAATGACTCCAAAGTTAAAAGCAAAAGGTTATGAAAACCATGATGACTTGATGTTCTTAAATTTAGGCCCTGCTCACCCTGCTAGTCACGGTACTATCAGAACATTTGTCGCACTTGAGGGAGAGACGATAGTTGGTGCAGTAAATGAAATCGGCTATCTTCACAGAGGTTTTGAGAAATCTTGTGAAAACCATACATATAACCAAATCATACCATACACAGACAGACTAAACTACTGCTCAGCCATACTCAACAATATAGCTTTTGCCCACACGGTTGAGCAAATGTTGGGTGTTGAGCTCCCAGATCGTGGACAATTTATCAGAGTCATCATCGGAGAACTCTCAAGAATCATTGACCATCTCGTCTGCCTAGCTGCAAACTTAGTTGATATGGGAGCTTTGACGAATTATTGGTATCTTTATAATCCTAGAGAGACTGCTTATCAGTTATTGTCAAAATTAACAGGGGCGAGACTTACGAACTCATACATGAGAATTGGCGGCATGACGCATGATCTGTATGATGGATTTGAAGATGATTTGAAAGAGTGTATCAAAGATGTTGAAAAAGGCATGCATGATACACTAAGTTTGATAGAGCACAATAGAATCTTTCAAGACAGAGCTCAAAATATAGGTATAGTCACTGGTGATGAAGCGATAAATAGAGGTTGGAGCGGACCAAATCTAAGAGCTAGTGGTGTAAATTATGATGTTAGAGTTAACCATCCTTACTATCACTATGATACATTTGATTTTGATGTTGTTGTTGGAAGTCAAGGAGATGTATATGACAGAATGATGGTGAGATTTGAAGAGATAAGACAGAGTATAAAAATCATAGATCAGGCCATGAAAACCTTGCCAGGCGGTAGTTATAGTGTAGCTGACCACTCTATAACATTTCCTTTAAAGAAAAATGTTTATTCAAATATAGAGGGGCTTATGAACCAGTTTAAATTGGTCTCTGAGGGAGTAAAAGTCCCAAATCAAGAGTTTTATAGCTCAATCGAGGCTGCCAACGGAGAGTTGGGATTTTATATAGTGAGTGATGGAAGTGGAACACCATATCGTGTAAAAGTCAGACCTCCTTGTTTTTTCTCTATGGCAACTCTTTCTGCTATGGTTGAGGGAGAGATGATAGCTGATGCAGTTTTGAGTTTAGGTAGTTTAAATATAATAGCAGGGGAATTAGATAGATGAGTTTTAAATTTAACAAAGAAAATGAAGAAAAATTTCAAAAGTTACTACGAAGATATCCCAAAATCGACTCATTGATGCTTCCATGTCTATGGATGATACAGCATCAAGAGGGTTGGATTTCGCCAGAGACCATGGAATATCTAGCAGAAAAACTAAATAAATCACCTATGGATGTCTACTCTGTTGCATCTTTTTATACTATGTTTCATCTAAAACCTGTTGGCAAGTATAATATCCAAGTTTGCAAGACTCTATCTTGCATGCTAAGAGGTAGTGAAGATATAAAAAAACATATAGAAAAAAGACTCAAAATCAAAGCAGGAGAGAGTACACAGGACATGAAGTTCACTATAACAGAAGTGGAGTGTTTGGGCTCATGTGGAACTGCTCCTTGTGTCTGTATCAATGATGATTATATACAAAATACAACACCTCAAATGATAGATGAAATTTTGGATGGACTTAATCGGTGGAGTAATTAAATGATAAAAAAAATAGTAAGTAAAAACTTTGATATAAAAGATTCGCATATCTTAAAAATCGCCAAAGAAAATGGCAGATACTCTTCGCTTGAAAAACTTTTTTCTCTTAGTCCACAAGAGGCTGTTGAGATTGTTGATAAGAGTGGACTTAGAGGAAAAGGTGGAGGTGGAGCACCAACAGGGGCGAAGTGGAAGCTCATTCCTACAAACGGTGATAAGCCGACATATTTGATAGTAAATGCGGATGAGAGTGAGCCTGGAACTTTTAAAGACAGGCAGATACTAGAGTTTGATCCACACCTTCTTATAGAGGGCATTATCTGTTCAAGCTATGCTATAAAATCAAATCATGCATACATCTATATAAGAGGCGAGTATGTTTTTTGGGCAAAAAGATTGCAAACTGCCATAGATGAGGCTTATGAAGCTGGTATCTTAGGGGAGAGTGTTTTGGGGCATGATTACAAGCTCGATGTCACACTGCACAGAGGTGCTGGTGCATATATTTGCGGTGAAAAAAGTGCCTTAGTAGAGTCACTTGAAGGTAAGAGAGGACACCCAAGACTCAAACCAAAACAGAAAGAGCCAGAGTGGTTTTTTGATTATCCTTCAGTTGTAAATAATGTAGAAACCATCTCAAGCGTGCCCTATATAATCAAAGAGGGTTTTGAAGCTTATAGAGCATTTGGCACAGAAAAAAACCCAGGAACCATGCTTTTTGGATTAAGCGGACACATACAAAACCCTGGAGTTTATGAGTTAGAATTTGGTACAAATATGCTTGAATTTATAAACAAAATAGGCGGTGGTGTAAAAGATGGTAAAAAATTAAAAGCATTGATACCAGGAGGCTCATCTTGTCATGTACTAAAAGCTGATGAGTTAGAGGGTATCACTCTTGATTATGAGTCTTTAAGAGCGCATGGCTCTAGTTTGGGGACTGGTGGCATGATAGTGATGGATGAGACTGTTTCTATGCCACATGTCGTCAAAAATCTTTTTGAATTTTATCACCATGAATCTTGCGGACAATGCACACCTTGCAGAGAAGGTGTCAGCTGGAGCGATAAACTTATGGGCAAAATCCTAGATGGTCAAGGCACAAAAAAAGACCTTGATACACTTCTTAGCCTAAGTTTTTTGCTAAATGGTAAAACGATATGTGTTTTTGCGCCCTCTGTTGCATACATCATAGACAGTTATATTGGCAAGTTTAAAGATGAGTTCTACTCTTTGGTGAAGTGACTCAGCTGTGCTTTCTCCTCGGCCTCTATGAGAGAAGAGATGATTTGGGCTACATCCTCCATACTCTTTTTTGAAATCTCTTGTGCTCTATTGATATCTAGTAAACGAGATGCCAAAACCTCATCTTGAAACAGTGTGATACCATACTTTTGTGCTCTGTTTATGATATCTCTTATCTTTTCATCGTGTGCCAAGGCTAAACTATCTCTTCCCATCTCTTCATATTTTTTAGCTATATTTTTCTTATTCATAACACTATAACCCCACAAA
>JALUXQ010000012.1 GCA_027013265.1 Campylobacteraceae bacterium
CGAACTAGGAGATGGGGTCAAAAAAGGGCTATCTCATCGTTCGCATGCACTAGAGTTAGCAAAAATCATTTTGAAATATAGGGGTTAAACTTTAAACTTTTTAAAAAGTTTAAAGTTTAACCCTAACCCCTTTTAGGAGAGAGACATGGCAAAAGTTTTGATTATTGGAGCGGGTGGCGTTAGTAGAGTTGCTACTAAAAAGTGCGCTATGAATAGTGAAGTTTTTAGCGAAATAACACTAGCGAGTAGGACAAAATCCAAATGTGACCAAATAGCCAAAGAGATAAAAAATGAGCTAAATATAGATATAGAAACTGCCCAAGTTGATGCCGATAGTGTAGATGAACTTGTGTCTTTGATAAAAAAGGTCAAACCTGATTTGGTTATGAATATTGCTCTTCCATATCAAGATTTAACTATCATGGACGCTTGCATCGAAACTGAAGTAAACTATCTCGATACTGCAAATTATGAACATCCTGATATCGCAAAATTTGAGTATAAAGAGCAGTGGGCAAGAGATGGGAAGTTTAAAGATGCTGGGATATTGGGACTTTTAGGAAGTGGATTTGACCCAGGAGTTACAAATGTATTTTGCGCTTATGCCCAACAATACCTGTTTGATGAGATTCACTATATAGATATACTTGATTGTAACGCTGGAGATCATGGGTATGCTTTTGCTACAAACTTTAATCCCGAGATAAATTTAAGAGAAGTCAGCGCAAATGGCAGGTATTGGCAAGAGGGATTTTGGTATGAGACGAAACCTTTGGAAATCAAGATGAAGTGGAATTACCCAGAAGTTGGACTCAAAGATAGCTATCTTCTATATCATGAAGAGATGGAATCTCTCTGCAAAAATATAAAAGGGCTTAAAAGGATACGATTTTTTATGACTTTTGGGCAGAGTTATCTAACCCACATGAAGTGTTTGGAAAATGTCGGTATGTTGAGAATCGATGAAGTAGAGGTAAATGGAGTAAAAGTAGTTCCGATGGAGCTTTTGGCAAAATTACTCCCAGACCCAGCAAGCCTAGGTGCTAGAACAGTAGGGCTTACAAATATAGGGTGTGTCATAGAGGGTAAAAAAGATGGAAAAAGAAAAAAAGTCTATATCTATAACACATGTGATCATCAAACTTGCTACAAAGAGACCGGTGCACAAGCAGTAAGCTACACCACAGGAGTTCCAGCCATGATAGGAGCAAAAATGATTTTGGAAGGCAAATGGAGCGGTAAAGGAGTCTATAATATGGAGAATTTTGATGCTAAACTGTTTATGGATGAGCTAAACAGACAGGGACTTCCATGGAAACTAATCGAAATGGAACCTGATGAAACTTATGAAGTAAAAAAATAAAAAACTTTTTTAGCTCACCATATCAGCATGGCCAAAATATATAGTCTCCTCTGGTCTTTTCAGAAGCCTTTGGAGTATATTTTTTGCTTTGATTTTAGTCTCTTGGTCAAAGTAAATCATCATGTTTCTAGAAAATATAAAATCAAATTTTCTTAAATTATGAAGACTCTCATCAAAAATATTTACACACCTAAAAGAGACTCTATCTTTGACCACATCTCTTAAAATAAAAAATTCTCCATCTTTCATAAAGTATCTCTCTTTTAACTCGAGGCTGACTCTGTGCAAACTTCTTTCATTGTATCTAGCTTCAAGTGCCCTAGAGATGATTTTTTCACTTATATCGATCCCTAGTATATGAAAATCAGACTGTTTAAATCCAGCTTCCAAAAGCATCATGGCTATCGTATAAGGCTCCTCTCCAGAAGAGCTTGGAGCACATAAAATCTCTACTTTATAACCTAATTTTTTCGCCTTCTCTATCATCTGCTTTATTTGCGGAGTCTCTCTGAAAAAGTATGTCTCATTTACAGTTAGGTAGTCTATTAGCTCTTGTTTTAAGACTCTATCTTTTAAAATTTTCTCAAAAAGAAGATTAAAGCTAAAAATATCTTTTTTCCTGCAAAAGATTATCAATTTATTTTTTATTATCTCTTTTTTATTAAAAAAATCTATACCAGTCTCTTTTTTAAAGTATGTTATCAGCTCCTCTATATCTTCAAAATCCTCTTTTTGCAGTGGTTCTTTTTCCACCTTTGTCTGTGATTTTTTCTTGAAAAAACTAAACATTTAAAACTCCTCTATTTTGGCACATATCTCATCTATGCCCAATTGAAGTGCTGATGGATTGAGTTCATTTGCAGCTTTTGGCATGCCATATACTATCGAACTCTCTTTGCTTTCATTTATACATGTAGCTCCACTCTTTGCCAACTCTAGTGCACCTTTTGCTCCATCATCTCCGATACCTGTGAGTATCACACCCATAATCTTTATATCTTTTTTTATCTTTGAAGCTGAGTTAAACAGAAGATTTATATTTGGAGAGTAACTTAGCATATCTTGATATCTAGAAAACCTAAGCTCCCCATTTTGCTCTTTGATTTCACAATTATTTAGCAGTATATACACTTTTCCTTCTCTAAGCACATCTGTATCAATTGATAGCTTAACCTCCAAAGCACAATTATTATTCAGCTGCTTTACAAAACTGTGTAAATATGCACTTTGCATATGCTGTACTATGATAATTGTACCAAGAAAATCCTCTTTTATATACTTTACTATCTTTTGTATTTGACCAGGACCTCCTGTTGAAGCCCCTATTAAAATAAGTTTTTTAATGCTCAATTTGTCTCTTTATTATAATTTTCGGTATTATATAATAAAATAACGAAAAAAAGGAATTGTCATGATAAAAAATATTAAAGAGTATGAATTTTTGCCACTTCCTGCTGGTGTTGGTGGAAAGATGAGTGTGTTAATAGGAAGTGATAAAGCACCAAATTTTGCTATGAGAAAGTTTGTGATACAAAGCAAAGGCTCTATGCCACTTCACACAAATAGCGTAGAACACGAGCAGTATGTCTTAAGTGGCAGTGCAAAAGTGGTGATTGGCGATAGCGTCAAGATAGCAAAAAAAGATGATGTTTTGTTTATCCCTGCTGGTGTTGCCCACTCATATGATGTTGTTGGCGATGAGGATTATGAATTTTTATGTTTAGTACCAAATATAGAGGATGAGATAAAAATACTTCCATGAAACCTAGTATCTTAATCACAGGTTGCTCTAGTGGGATTGGATATTTTTGCACAAAACAACTACACAATGATGGCTACAAAGTTTATGCTACCACTAAAAGTCAAAAAGATGTCAAAAAACTGCAAGATGAAGGGATTGATACCTTTAAGCTAGATGTAACAAGCAGTGAAGATATCGAACAAGCGATAAAGTACATCGCGATTGACAATAACAATAAACTTGATATCCTCTTTAATAATGCTGGATTTGGACAGCCTGGGGCATTGGAGGATTTGAGTAAAAATGCTCTAAAAAAACAGTTTGAAACAAATCTGTTTGGAAATTTTGAGCTAACAAAAGAGGCACTAGGACTTTTAAGAAACTCACAAAATCCAAAAATCATACAAAATAGCTCTGTCCTTGGCTTTATATCTATGAAATTTCGAGGAGCTTATAATGCCAGCAAATACGCACTAGAGGGCTTAAGTGATACATTAAGACAAGAGCTAAGACCTTTTGGCATACATGTAGTCTTGATTGAACCTGGTCCCATAAGAAGCAACTTCAGAAAAAACGCATACGAAAAGTTTAAAAAACATATCGAAATAGAGGGTAGTTTTTATGAAAATGAGTACAAAAATGCCATAAAAAGGTTTGAATCAACAAAAGATGACCCCTTTACACTTGGAAGTGATGCAGTTTATAAAGTTCTCTTAAAAATCATCAATGCAAAAAACCCAAAACCAAGATATAGAGTCACATTTCCGACTACTCTTTTTTGGTTTTTAAAAAGAGTTTTGAGCACAAAAATGCTAGATTGGGTTTTAGAGCATGTATAAAAATATAGAGACTCCATGCTATATTTGCGAAGAAAAACTACTCGAAAAAAATCTAAAAATACTCTCTCATGTAAAGCAAAAAAGTGGTGCTAAAATACTTTTAGCTCTAAAAGGGTTTGCTTTTTACCACCTTGAGCCATTAATCTCAAAGTACCTAGATGGCTGTTGCGCAAGTGGTCTTTGGGAGGCTAGATTGTCACATGAAGAGTTTGGGGGTGCTACTCATACATACTCGCCTGCATACAAAGATGACGAGATAGATGAGATACTAGATATAAGTGAACATGTGGTGTTTAACTCATTTGCTCAGTGGAAAAAATACAGAGAAAAAGCAGTAAAAAAAACATCTTGTGGGCTAAGAATCAACCCTGAAGTATCTTGTGCTCCAGTTGAATTATACAATCCTTGCGGGATAAATAGCAGATTTGGAGTAACAAAAAAAGAGTTTGATGAGAAAAATCTTGATGGGCTTGATGGCTTTCATTTCCATGCTCTTTGTGAACAAGGTGCTGATGAACTGCAGAGGGTACTAGATAGCGTAGAAGAGAAGTTTGGCAAATATATTCACCAATTGAAATGGGTAAATTTTGGAGGCGGTCACCATATCACAAAAGAGGGTTACGATATAGACAAGCTCATAAGATTGATAATTGACTTTAGAAAAAAAT
>JALUXQ010000013.1 GCA_027013265.1 Campylobacteraceae bacterium
GTAAATCATTAGCTATAGCACTTAAACTAGTTTGTGAGTTTGTAGCATTTGCGGCCTGAATAAGTTTTGATTTAAATTTTACCAAAGTATCATTAAACTGATTCATAGTTGCATCTGTATTATTTGCAAAAGTTTGTGCTTTTGAGCTTACCTTTTTTACTTGTTCTAGTGTAGAGACTTCATAATTTAACCTCATAGTATCTACATATACGCCACTATCTTCAAAACTGTTTTGTATCTTTGAACCTGTTGAAATTTGACTATTTACATCATACAATTTTTTCATACTTTTTTGATAATTATTTTTAGTATTGAAATAAAAAAGCGAATCTGTTATCCTCATAAAATCTCCTAAGCCATCTGCTGTTTTTTAGTAAGCAAATAAAGTTCCTTATACGAAAATATCGGTTTTTTGTATATTTTGTTTAATTTTTTGCAAAAATTATTGTATTTTTAAAAAAAATAGTGTACAATGCCCTAAAGACATTACTTTAAAGGATCATGGTATGAAAAAAGCAGAATTAGTTCAAGTTGTCTCAGAAAGTGCAGAGCTTTCAAAGAAAGACACTCAGAAAGTTTTAGATGCAGCGATTGCAACTATCCAAGATGCACTAGTTGCAGGCAAAAATGTAAGCTTTATAGGTTTTGGTACATTTAGTACTACAAAAAGAGCAGCCAGAAAAGCAAGAGTACCAGGAACCGATAGAGTTGTAGATGTTCCAGCAACAACTGCTGTAAAATTTAAAGTGGGTAAAAAATTAAAAGAAGCTGTAGCTAAGTCTTAATTTTTAAAAACAAAAAACAAAAAGCTTAAAGTGATTATAAACTCGCTTTAAGCTTTTTTTATGTACTATTCGATCTTCAAATGCCTGAGTGGTGAAACTGGTAGACACGCTAGACTCAAAATCTGGTTGCTTCGGCAGTAGCGGTTCGATTCCGCTCTCAGGTACCATTTGACAATCTCCTAAATTTAATTTGTTTATAATCAATACTTTGCCATAATAGTTCAATAAATTTAAACTAGGAGTTATCTATGTTAAAAAGTTTTATCTCATTTGTTTTACTACTTGCTTTAAACCCGATGTTTGCAAATGCGGGCACAAATACAAAACCTTTAAAAGTTGGCATGGAGCTACAATATCCACCATTTGAAATGAGCACAAAAGACGGAACACCAAGTGGGATAAGTGTTGATTTAGCAAAAGCACTAGGCAAATACTTAGGAAGAAAAGTTATCATACAAAATATAGCTTGGGACGGATTGATTCCCTCTTTAAAAACAAAAAAGATCGATATCATCATCTCATCCATGACGATAACAGATAAAAGAAAAAAGGTGATAGACTTCTCTATTCCTTATGCACAATCAGACCTTGCTATCTTGACAAATCCAACATCTGGCGTAAAGAGTGTAAAAGATTTAAATCAAAAAGGTAAAGTTGTAGCCGTAAAAAAAGGCACCACTGGAAATATCTACGCGATAGAGCATCTGAAAAAGGCTAAACTTCTCATACTTGACAAAGAGAGTTCTGCAGTCTTAGAGGTGATACAAAAAAGAGCAGATGCTTTTATCTATGATCAATTAACCATATATAGAGACTGGAAAAACCATAAAAATACAACCGTAGCACTGCTTAAGCCTATAACAAAAAAGCCTGGATACTGGGGAATTGCTCTTAGACAAAATGAGCCTGAACTTAAAGCAAAGATAAATGCTTTTATCAAAAAAGCTAAGAGTGATGGAACATTTGACAGGCTGGCATATAAGTATTTAAAAGATATAAAGAAAACATTTATTAAACTAAACATTCCATTTTTCTTTTAAAGGGTTAACTTATCAAATTTAGAGATTTTTTTATTCAAAAAATTGGATACAAAGAGGATGTAAGCACTAAAAAAGCAGTTTACATCTTCAATTTTTTCCTTCTTTTTGCGACTATCGGTCTATTTTTTTATTTTATGTTTCTAGGAACTGAGTATAACTTCAACTGGAAAAGCATATATGAGTACAAACAGAAGTTTATAGATGGTTTTTTTACGACTATCTATATATCCTTTTTCTCTTTGATTCTTAGTTTTTTTATCGGTCTTTTCTTTGCTTATGGACAAAATTCAAAAATCATCTTGCTTAGGTTTTTTTCAAGATTCTATATTGAGACTATTAGAGGCACACCTCTTTTAGTACAAATTCTTATATTTTTCTATGTTATAGCTGCAAATCTAGGGTTAGACAATAGATATGTAGCTGGGGTGATAATACTCTCAATTTTCTCTGGTGCATACATAAGTGAAATCATAAGAGCAGCGATATTTAGCATACCACAAGAGCAGTATGAGACTGGACTCTCTCTTGGATTTACAACATTTCAAACATATAAATACATCATCTTCCCACAAGCCTACAAAAGAATAGTCCCTCCTCTGACAGGACAGTTTGCATCTATCATAAAAGACTCCTCTTTACTATCTATCATATCAGTAAATGAGTTCACTATGAACGCACAAGAGGTAAACTCCTATACTTTTTCTACACTTGAGAGCTACATACCACTTGCTATTGGTTATCTGATTCTAACCTACCCTATTTCACTGTGGTCAAGAAGATTAGAAAAGAGGCTGAAAGACTGATGTTAAGTCAAATATAATGATAATTATGTAACAATCTATCCAAGAGTATTAATATATAAAGGATATTTTATGAGATATTTATTAGCTTTATGTTTGCTAGTACTTGATTTATACTCTATTACTCTTGGTGTTGTGCCTCAGCAAAGCCCTCTGAAATTGATGAAAGTTTGGATTCCTATTGTTAATTATCTGCAAAAAACAACTGGAGAAGAAGTTGATTTAAAACTTCAACGCTCAATCTCTAGCTTTGAAAAAAAGCTCTATAATGGTGCTTACGACATCGCCTACATGAACCCTTACCATTATATTGTTGCTCATAAAAAGTATGGTTATATAGCAGCTGTTCGTGCAAAAAAAGATATTATTGGTATTTTAGTAGCCAACAAAAAGAGTGGTATCACAGATATTTCAATGACAAAGGGTAAAACTTTTCTATTCCCCTCGCCAAATGCCTTTGCAGCGACACTACTGACTAAATATGAACTTTTGAGTGATTACGGTATAGATATAGAACACTTTTTATATGTAAACTCTCATGACTCCGTTTATAAAGGTGTGGCTCGCGGTATAGGAGATGTTGGTGGTGGTATTGAGAGAACATTTGATAATTTTAGAGATGAAAAAACCAAAGATTCACTCTTTATTTTATATAGGACAAAACCGTATCCATCTCATCCTATTGCCTATAAACCATCACTTTCAAGTGCAATAAAAATAAAATTTACAAAAGCTTTTTTAAATATGCCAAAAAATTTACTTGATTTACTTAGTATCAAGAAGATAATTACTACTCAGGATAAAGAGTATGATATCGTTAGAAATTTATCCAAAAAACTACGATTAGGAGGTAAATAAAACTGAAAATATCATTTAAATACAGGTTTATTTTATCATTTGTAACAATCGAGCTTTTATTTATAACAATCATACTATTTTTAAATTTTTCTTCTCTTGATAACTTATCAGAATCCCTTGTAAAAAATGAAATAGAGACTTCGAGTACACTGTTTACAGAGATAATCAAAACCCCACTCATCGTTTATGATCTTGCAACCATTGATAATGAAGCTCAAAAACTCGTAACTCTTAAAGGCATTATGGCTGTTAAGATTTTTGACGCAAACCATAAACTATTATCATACAAACACTATAAAAAATATAATTATACAGATATCTTTAAAAATAACAACACAGAAATTACCATAGATAAAAGAACATTTAAACTTAAAAAATCACAAGTGATTGTATATGGCAAGTTGATAGGTGGCATAAGTATCATTTTTGAAACAACAAACACCCTGAAAATAATAAAAGACAATAAAAAATTAACCTATATTTTTGTTTTAATAGAGATTTTGTTAAGTAGCTTAATGGCTTATTTTATAGGATATAGGCTTACTAGCCATTTAGAATTGCTTACACTATCTGCAAAGCAGATTGCAGAAGATAACCGAGTGCAAACACCAGATATAAAAAGTGCTTCGACTGAGATAGCGATCTTAGCAAATACTCTAAACATTATGCAAAAAAAGATCAAAAAAAGAAGCGATGAAAAGATAAAAATAGAGCGGACTATTAGAGCAATTTTGAACTCTACAAATGATTCTATTATTCTCATTTCAGTAGATGAGACAATTTTAGAGATAAATAGTGCTGGAGCAAAAATTCTAAAGAGTTCACCAAACAAACTCAAAGGCAAAAAACTTTATAACTATGCCTCTGATGAAGTTTCAACTAGGCTAAGAAAACATATAGATGAGATTGTGATTAGCAAAAAACCTATAATCTATGAAGAATATATAAATAAAAGTACTTATAAAAAGCGCCTATTTCCTATATTGGACGAGCATGAAAGTGTAGTTCAAATATCTATATTTATCTACAATAGCACAAAACTAAAAAAGGCACGAGAAGAGATAAAAAAATATATGAAACTTATAGATGAGCATGTTTTTATATCCTATGCTGACATCAAT
>JALUXQ010000014.1 GCA_027013265.1 Campylobacteraceae bacterium
AGAAGAGTAAGAAGGAGCTCACTTTTCCCTGAAAGCTCTTTTTTAAGAGGGCTTTTCTTATCAAAGTTTCTTGGATGGTTACAAATCTGTTTAAGTGAGATAATGAGTTTAAAGATAAGCCCTTTTGCATCTCCCTCATCTAATTTTTTCATGCTCTCATTTACAACGCTCTTATAGAGACTTGCTTGCTCTTTAGTCATGGTAGCATACTCATCAATAACTATTTTATCTGGAAGGTCATTAATGATGCTCTTATCAGTTTTAAGTCGGCGAAGCATAAAAGGTGCTGTTATCTGTTTGAGTTTTTTTATCTTTGCTCTGTCTTTATTTATCTCAATATCTTGTGCATAATTTTTGGTAAACTCTTTAAGCGATTTGAGATATTTAGGAAGAGTAAAATCAAAGAGACTCCAAAGCTCGCTAAGATTATTTTCCACGGGTGTACCACTGAGGGCTATTTTATATTTTGCTTTAAAGGATTTGAGAGTTTTTGCGATGGTGGTGTCACTGTTTTTTATTTTTTGTGCTTCATCAATAATGAGACAATCAATACCTACTTTTTTGAGAATTTCACTATCTCTTCTTGCTATGTCATAACTTGTAAGTAAAATATCACTCTCTTGTATGGTGCGTTTAGTGCCATAGTAAGAAAAGTAAGAGAGCGTAGGTGCAAACTTCTCTATCTCTTTTTCCCAGTTATTTAGTAGCGATGTTGGAACTACAACAACAATCCTCTTTTTAATGTATCCATTTTCTTTGAGGTAGAGTAGCGTTGTAATAGCTTGAATAGTTTTACCAAGCCCCATATCATCGGCTAGAATTGTCCCAAAACCATTTAAAAGATTATTGATATTCCACTCAAACCCTCTCTGTTGGTACTCTCTAAGGTTTGCCTGGAGTGACTTTGGTGGTGTAATGCTCCTTACGCTCAGAATCTCCTCAAAAAAGTTCTCCAAATCTATATCAAATTCGGCTTCACCACTCAGTTTTGCTTGAAGAATGTCAAATTTATTGAGTTTGGTTTTACGATTGATTTGAGCAAAGAGTGCTTTTGCTTCCTCTGCACTTATTACTACAAAGTTATCTTTAAAGGCTATAAGCTCTCCGGCATTTGCTAAAAGCTTCTCAAACTCACTCGCACTTACAAATGTATCACCAATAGCTATCTGCCAATCATACTCCAACATTCCATCAAGCGTAAAAAAAGATTGTAAGCTTTTTGAGCCATTGTTTTTGACCTTGAGGGAGAGTTTTGGTTTGAGAAGATTTTTTAGCTCTTTTGGCAGGATGACATCGACACCAAGGTTTGAAATGATAGTTGCAGTTCGTAGTAGAAACTCTTCTAAAACTTCTTGTGAGAGTAAAATTTTCTCTTTTTGTAAGAGTAGGGCAATTTGGGGCAAAAAAGCTTGTAAAAAAGATATAAAACGCAGGATGTGCATTTTGTGAAAGTGTTTTATCCCCTCTTTGAGAGAATAGTTTTTTTGAGACTTTTGTTCTTCAACTTGAAATGAAAGAGCATATTTATTACTGCTCTCATTCTCTTTTTTGATAAAGAGTTTATACCTATACTCACTCTGTATTATCTCAAATACTGCAAAGTAGTTGTTAATACTCTGCGCAAGATTTTTCTCCTCAAAACTGTTCACTTTATAACTTTTTGCCCCAAAGAATGTAGAGGAGATAAGTGGTGGATTGTTTTTGAGCTTTTTATGCATAAAGTGAAAATGTGGCACAATATCACTGAGTACTACTGAAAGCAGTAGTTGCGTTTGAGAGGGTTGTGTTAGCTCTTTTTTCTCAAATGTAGCCAAATTTGGTGCTATATTTGAGAGATGTTTGAGCTGCTCTTTTATGACTTCTAATGAGAAGATAGGCTTGTAAAATATTTTGAAAAAATCATTTTCTTCGTATACTGAGGGGATGAAGGCACTGTTTTGTATCAAGATATAGGCCACACGATAGAGATAAAAAAGATAACGGTACATATTGCTACCATTATCGTCCTCAAACGATACAAAGAGTCTAAAGAGTTGTATTGGTGTGATGGTGACACTACTCTTTGTCTTCATCTCAATGTATGGCTCAAACGCTTTAACAACATCCTTTAGGCCAAACAGGTTTGATGTGATTTGAAAGTTACTGTTTGTAATATCTTTGAAGAGTTCTATAGAGATGTCTGCTTCTTGCAATACTCTTTGTATAATGGTAATATCTTCATTGTGTACAGCAGAGATTACAAGTGGCAACTCTTTGGCTGTTTTTTTATAAAACTCATCTAAAACTTCTCTGTAATCAATAGGTGCAAATTGAGGATTAGGTTCTAGTATTGAAAGGATGAAATTCTTTTGGTTTGGAAGTTGCAAGAGCGTAAAATCTGAATCTTCAATTTTTATAAGAGTGCTCTCTTGTTCTTTATACTCTATTTTTATGGGGTAGGGTATTGCTAAATCTTTTTGGATGTTGTAGTGTTGTATCAAATCTAAACCTCGCAATGCAAAAAGTAAAAATGGATTTTTATCTATCTCATTGACAAGTATAAAGTAGAGACCAGCGATATGTTTACAAGCATAATTACCATAAAAATCAGGGCAAGTACACTGCATATCAAAGCCATGAAACAGATCAATTTCATTTTTTTGTAAAAAATCTAAAAGTTCAGATGAGAGTTTTGCATTCATAATCTCTGCTAAAATAAGAGGATTTTCATTGATATGGTCTATGATAAATTGCTTATCTCCTTTGGCAAATGGAGTAAAATTCAGTCCTGTTTGATAAAAAGGGTGATAGTTGCCTTTTACTTTGGCAGCGATACGTTTATCTTGAAGTTTGATATCATACACTTTTCCTGTATTGGCATAACTTTTGCCACGGCTGAGTCTACCAGAATCAGTTTCTCTCTCAATAGCCTTTAAAAAAGCTGCTCCCCAGAGCGTTGTTCCATATGTTTTTCTTGCCATCTTATTCCATTGCCATTTATTTGTATTTTTCTATAAGATCACCAACAACATTCTCTAAAATATCGGGATGGGTAGTCTCCAATAAACCTTTGTTGTTTAGTAACCATTTTTTGTACTCTAGCTCTTTTTCTTTTATTATCTCTGCATCAATATCGATATTTTTAGATAAGGCACCATAATGTACACGCCATTGTACCCCTTCCATAGTGATAACACCTGCTGTTTTAGGGTTGAGTTTCTGAACTTTTGCAAATTGTAATTTATGCTCCTTATCTAAAAAAGAGACTATATCGCCAACTCTAAGAGCACTCTTTTTGAGACCAAACTTTTGATTTGAATGAATAGAAATATCAACATCATCCATATTAATAGCTGCATAAAGTATATTCCAATTTTCTCCATCCAATAGATTTGTTATCTCACAACGAGTAGGATTGAGTTTTCTTATCCTTGCTTCTTCTAGCTTATTTGTACCATTGTTAAACCATGTTATCTTTTGCCCAATCATAAGAGATTGCTTTATTTTTTTTATTCTATGAGTATTTTTTAACTCATCATTTATTGCAACACTTAAACGAAAAAGATCAAACAATGATGCTTCTTCTTCTAACTCTTGTAATATTTTTGAATAATCCATTTATTCCCCTATTTTGGTAGTTCTTAAGATGAATATACTTCTAGTGAAGCTTTTAATGCCCCTTTAAGTGTGCCATCAACATAGCCAATGCCAGGAAAAAAGTATTCTTTAGGATCATAGCGTGAAGAGCTATATTTATAGACAGCAAATTTTAAATTATGCAAATCTCCATTATATTCTAATCTACATCTAGGTTCACCATTTAATTTTAGATAGATAAATTTACCTTTTATCTCTGCTTTAAAACTCTGATATTGAGAGAGTTCATTTTTATTAAAGTTTTCAACATTCTTTATAATTACTTCTCTTATCTCATCAGAAATTATTTTTTTTGCCATGTTATTTCTCTCTCATAACTTGTATAGTGTTTATTAAATCTGTTTGACGCTCTTTAGAAAAACCTTTTAGTTCATGTACCTGTAATAATCCTTCAAGAATAAAACCTATAAAAACTTCATCTAAAACAGAGTATCTGTAATCATATTTATTATCAAACTCTTTTGCCTTTTTATTAAGGAAATATCGTAAATTCCATATACTTTCAGGTGTATCACATTTATATTGTTTAATATCTTCTTGTAAGCGTTTATAGTCTCTTTGTAGAGCAAGTTCAAAGAGCTCTTTTGCAGCTTTTTTCTCTGATTTAGTATAACCCATCAATTTTTCCTTAAGACTTTATTATAACCTTTTTTACTTTTAGAAAAAAGAATTTTTGGATTCTTTGGATAAGTTACATACGCATATATTAAATGAGAATTTTGTTACAATAGAAAATTATTTTATATTGTAGAGCCACTTGCAAATTCAAATCTCCACAAGCATCTAGTTTTTCCTCATAGTGATTTTTGAGTTAAAAAAATCTTTACGGGCAATATTTCTAATATTTTATCTCAATTTCTATAAAATCCTCATTT
>JALUXQ010000015.1 GCA_027013265.1 Campylobacteraceae bacterium
AACAGACAAATGAGATAGTAAACGAGATGATAGAGAGCAACATGCAATCAAACAGAGACTTTTTAGCAGGTGCAATTTTGGCAAATGATAATTGGGCACTTTTTAAATTTTTAAAATCATTTTCAACAAATAGCTCCATAAAAGAAGCGGGTATCGTAGATAAGAACTTTATCGTTTTGGCTCATACAAACACAAAAAAACACAGGATGGGAACTATACTTGATGATAAAAAAAGTCACAGAGTCTTGCCTTTTAAGAAAGATGATGTTTTGCTTGGATACTTTGTGTTAGATATAGAAAAAAGCTCTATT
Source organism: Campylobacteraceae bacterium (assembly GCA_027013265.1). GTDB lineage: Bacteria > Campylobacterota > Campylobacteria > Campylobacterales > Sulfurospirillaceae > JAADIZ01. The sequence goes on from JALUXQ010000015.1 coordinate 312, forward strand.
AAAAAGATGCTGGAGAAGAGTTTTGAGACAAATTTTCTCATTATGCTTTTTGCGGCTATTATATCTTTTATATTTGCTGTCTATTTTATGAAAAATCTACTTGATAGGCTTAGTATACTTAGAGAAAATGCAAAAGCCATATCTCTAAAAAAATGGGATGATATACAAGAGATACAGAGTGTTGAAAATGATGAAATAACAGACTTAGTCAAAACAACTACATATCTTATGAAGGAGATAAAGGAGGCTGTTGAAAAAGAGGAAAAATTAAAGGAATTCTATCAACAAATCCTAGCTTCAGTGGACATTTTTATCGTGATTTGTGATGAGAAACTAAATATAATGTATCAAAACGGACACGATATTGGAAAGCTTTTACTTAAAGATTTAAAATTTAAAAGCTCTTATGTCAAAGACCTCATCCAATGTTATAGTGATAACTCATGTACATTTTGTAAACAAAAAATTACAAATGATTTAGGCGAAGATGTATCTTTATACTATCAAATAAGTCTTGTAAACGAATACTTTGTCATCTCTTTTTCAGATATAACCCAACTCTCAAAACTAGAAGAAAATGAGAAAATTTTGCACTCACTAAAGACACTAGGAGAGATTAGTTCATTGTTTGCCCATGAAATTAAAAATCTACTGCAACCTTTAAAACTTTTACTCCAAGATGGCGAAGATATAGATAAAGAGGATATGAATATCATCAATAATACACTTGACAGAATGGATGCACAAGTTATTGATTTTCTATCACTTGGAAAACCTATTGATACAAAAAATACCTCTGTTTTACCTGTAAGAAGCTCACTCGAAGAGTTGATTGAGATCATAAAGCCAAAACTTGAAACAAAAAATATCTCTTTAACATATCAAATAGAAGATGGTCTAAAAGTCAAAATCAATAGAAACTCTTTTGAGATGATTTTCATGAATCTAATCCACAACTCCATTGAAGCTATAAAAAAAGATGGTCAAATAGATATAAGTTGGCATAAAATCTCAGACAATATGACACTTCTTAAGATTCAAGATAGTGGAAGTGGCATATCAAAAGAGTTAAGAAAGAAGATTTTCAAGCCATTTTTCACAACAAAAAGCAACGGCTCAGGTCTTGGACTTTTTACAATATACAAAATTATATATCTCTCAGGGGGACAAATATATCTCTCAGAGAGTGAAAAAACAACATTTCTAATAAATCTTCCTATAGGAGAAAATTTATGAAAATAGCTATAATCGATGATCAAGATGAGATAAGATACTCAGTTTCAAAGATATTAAAACGAGCAAAATATGATACTCTCCTTTTTGATGGACTTGAAGATGATATAGCACAACAGATAAAAGATGAAAAAATTAACCTTTTAATTGTAGATGTCATGCTTAGTGATGACTTTTCTGGCATAGACCTTGTGAAGATATTGAGAGAAAAGGATATCAATCTGCCTGTAATCCTAATGACTGCATATACAACTCCCACAAACATGATAGAAGCTTCAAAAATCGGAATCAAAGATATACTTCAAAAACCTTTTACGGCCGATGAACTAAAAGAGGTGATAAAAAAGTATGATGAGAAAAAAGATACATATATCAAAGTAAAAGACCAGATAAACGAAGAGTTTGTCGGCTCATTTGAAACCATGAAAGACATATACAGCAAAATTGGAATCGCAGCAAATAATGATTTGCCTGTTATGATTTTAGGTAGTACTGGCACAGGAAAAGAGTTGATAGCCCGCTTGATACATAAAAACTCAAAAAACTCAGAATCAGATATCCTAGCACTTAACTGTGCTTCGATTCCTAAAGATCTGTTTGAGTCTCAACTTTTCGGACACGAAAAAGGATCTTTCACGGATGCAAACAGACAGCATATAGGGTTTGCTGAAGCGGTTGGAGAGGGAACTCTGTTTTTGGATGAGATAGGTGAACTTGATATTTCACTTCAAAGTAAACTACTGCGTTTTTTAGAAAACAAAACATTTAGACGAATTGGTGGAAACAAAGATATTGAGTTTAAAGGAAGAATTATATCTGCTACGAACATAAATATAAACAAAAATATAGAAAACGAAAGTTTTAGGCAAGATTTATACTTTAGACTCTCAATAATAAATATAGAGGTTCCAACACTAAAACAGAGAAAAAAAGATATACCTATTTTGGTTGACTTCTTTATCAAGAAAGCAAACAAAGAGCTTAACCTAAACATAAAAGGTATCTCTAGCGATGCTTTGGAGACACTAAAAAATAGAACATACCACGGCAATATAAGGGAGCTTAAAAATATAATCTACAACTCAGTGCTAAGTGCTCACGAAGAGGTGATTCAAAAAAACAGTATAAAATTTAAAAAACAAAGCACCAATGACATCACACTAGCTGACTTGATATCTCAAATGCTAGATGAAAAAGGTATAGAAAATGCAAAAACTGTTTTAGATACAATACAAAAAGAGTTTTATACTGTTTTGATGCAAAAAGATAGCAATATAACTCATTTGGCAAACTATCTTGATATCTCAAGAAGCACCCTCAGAAAGGTGCTTCAAAAATATAGCTGATTTTATAGTCCCAAAAGTGCTATAAAAAGAACTGGTATGGTTATCACAACTCCTACTTTCATATACTCTCCCCAACTGATGTGGACTCCTTTTTTTGCTAAAACATGCAACCAAAGAAGAGTGGCAAGTGAGCCAATTGGCGTCATCTTTGGACCAAGATTACTTCCTAGTATATTTGCATAGGCTAAAAATGTATCTCCTGTTTTATCAATCGCTATATCCATAATCATGATAGTTGGCATATTATTCATAATCGCGCTCAAAAATGCACTTATAAATCCTGTTGCTATGATATAGATATGCTCTCCCATAGGTTTTATACTTAAAAGTATCTCGCTTATATCATCAGTCAAGCCACCATTTTTCAAGCCATAAACGACCACATATAACCCGATACTAAACCAGACAACTTGCCAAGGAGCAGTCTTTATGGTCATTAATGGTTTTACTGCTTTAAAGTATGATGCGATAGCCAAAAATATCAGTGCGCCTCCAAGTGCAAAGATAGAGACTGGGATGTTGTACATGTCTCCCACAAAATAACCCACCATCAAAAGAGCTAAAAAATACCAGCTTAGTTTGAACATGGTTTGATTTTTTATAACTGTTGTGGCATCAGGAAGCAGGTCTATATCTACTTTTTTTGGAATCGATTTTCTAAAATAGAGAAATAAAATTGCTATAGAAGCTCCTATTGAGAGTAGATTTGGCAAAAACATATTTTTAAAATACTCAAAAAATCCTATATGAAAAAAGTCGGCTGTGACGATATTTGTCAGATTTGATATGACAAGCGGATTTGATGCGCTGTCTCCAATAAATCCTCCTGCCATCAAAAATGCAAAAATAGCCAACTTATCCATCTTTAGATACTTCATCTTTGCTAGTAAAATTGGTGTCAATATAAGTGCTGCTCCATCATTTGCAAAAAAAGCAGCTACAACAGCTCCCAAGAGCAAGATATTGACAAACATCCACCTGCCATCACCACCACTTAATTTCGCCATCTTTATAGCACTCCACTCAAAAAAACCTATCTCATCAAGAACCATAGATAAGATTATAATCCCAATAAATGCCAAAGTTGCATCCCAAACGATAGATATAACAACCTCTACATCTTTTATATCAACAACTCCAGCCAAAAGTGCTACGATAGCTCCAATAACTGCAGTAGTTCCTATCTGCAAACCTTTTGGTTGCCAAATCACAAATATCAGTGTTATGATAAATATGATGCCTGCTAGTATCACTTTAACTCCTCTTTTAGTTTTGGAAGTAACTTCTCTTTTATCTCTTGATATGTTTTCTCAAACTCTTCATACTCTTTATGATCAGGGTCTACAAAACCCATATGAATTTTCTTTACAGGCTTTGGGAACATCGGACATGTCTCTTTTGCATGGTCGCACACCGTAACTACCAAATCAAACTCTATTTGCAAAACTTCATCTAAATTTTTAGAGTGGTAGCTTTCGTCCCAAACACCATACTTTTGCAATACTTTTTTTGCGTTTGGGTTGACAATGCCAGAGGGTTTAACACCACAACTATAAGCTTTTACACCCTCTATTTTGCTATTTATCAAAGCTTCTGCGATTATA
>JALUXQ010000016.1 GCA_027013265.1 Campylobacteraceae bacterium
TATATGGCTAGAAGATTCTAAAAATTTCTTGACATTATTGGGAATTGGCAAGTTTTTTGCACTTGCTTTTTTTATATATTTCAACGGTACGCTTGCATATGTTGTTTCTATCTCCATCTCTACATGCAGCAACTTTTTTTTATCGCTTTTTTTCCAGCTAGCAAATAGGATTTTAGCGTCATCTTTGTTGTCTGAATTTATATTTGAATCATCATAATTTCCACTAAATTTCAAAGATTTTAGTTTTTGATAATCATCATTATATGGAAGTGGAACCCATAGTTTTGCAGGAAAACTCTTATCGTCATATTTAATATCAAAATCAGCGATAACCTTAAATCTTCTTGTATTTTCATTAGCAAAAATAGTGCCTGGAGTTATAGAAATAGTACCCATTGTTAAAGCGCTTGCTTTTACAAAGTCTCTTCTTTTCATTTACATAGTCCTAAAAAGTGTATTTTGCATTTTTATTTGGGGTGACATTGGAAACTTACATGTGAGAAGTGTATCATCTATGTCTGCTCAAACCTTGAGCATGATGCAATTAGACCTATACTATCTAAAATATCATAAAAAAAGAATTATTTTTTAAGATTTTCTTTCAAAATCAATAGAAAATCATCTTTTGTCCAAGCTCCGGGGTACATATTTTTAAATTTTCCATCTGGACTTAGGGTAAAAAATGTTGGTGTCATATGTTTGTAGCGTTTATCAAGACCTAGAGGTAGTTTTGTTTTATCTATATCAACTTTTATATATATAAAATTCTTAAAAATAGCATTTTTAACAATAGGCAATGAGAACACTTCCTTATCCATCTTTTTACAATAATAACAAGTTTTTGACATAGCTTCGACTATGATAATTTTATTTTTTTTCTTTGCTGTTTCTATTAACTCTTTAGTGCTCATGTGTTTCAACATTGATTTCTCAACACTCACCACTCTTCTTTTTTTATACTCCACAAGAAAGTCCGCGATATTATCAATCTCTTTTTCACTAACAATACCTTTCATACTTTTTTTTGTAATAAAAAATTTCAAAAATTTATTCTCAATTATACTATTTTTTCTATTTGGTTTATAGAGATAATCTTTCATAAAATCAGCAACTTCTAGCTTTTGCATTTCAGGGTCATTTGTATCTCCGATATGCTCTGGTCCTCTTACTAGAAAAAATGCTAGCATATTTACCGTTGGTGCGCCTAAGTTCAACATAGTATTATTTTTTTCATAAAAATTCTTCTTTAATATCTCACCAGAAATTCTCGGCAAGTGGCAAGATGAACATTTTTGCTTAAAAATCTTTTTTCCACTCTTATAATCAGCAAAAAGAGTTAAAGAGTAAAAAAGAGATAAAATAGCTATAAAAATTTTCATAAAAAACCTTTAGTATGGTGAAATATCTATCCAGCCATCAGCCACTCTCTCTATCGCCTCAGCTATTCCGATTTGTACATAATCAACTCCACTGATGAAATCTTTTTTTGTCCAACCCATGGTGTCCATTGTATTTTTGCACACAACAAATCTTATGTTATCATATACCATCAAAGATCTTATCCTTTTTAGTACTTTTTTGTCATAATCTTTTCTTACAGCCCTTGTGCCATTTGAATAAAAAATCACCTCCACCTTCATTGCCTCTTCAGGATATCCTTTTAAAACATTGTTTATGCCGTCCATTATATGATTTACTTTGGCTATATCTGAATTATTTATTCGTATAAGCCAGAGTCTTGGTTTGTCAAAATCTGGTTTAGGAGTAGCATAATCCACCTTCCCAAAAGCAAATACTGTTATCATCAATATCAAAAATATCTTTTTCATGTTTCTCTCCCTATTGCCACTCTAACTGATCAAAGTAATGCCTTGCATTTCTTAGATACAGCTCACTATAATGTGGTATATTTTTAAATTTATCTGTATGGACATATTTGTCCATGTCAGCTGGATCTATATCGTCATCATGTGCTTTTTGCATCTGCTTTTTTAACATTTGCAAATACTCTAAAGTTGGCTCATATGATTTGCTATCAAATCTTGTTCCATGTCCACCCATCACATATTTAGCATGTTTACTTTTTATGAAGTTCAAAGCTTTTATCCATCCATCCATATCGCTGTCTGTTGCATAATTTACAAATCTTCCATTAAAAATAGTATTTCCCGTGAAGATAAAGCTGTCTTTTGGACTGTAAACTATCAAATCAGCAGCACTCTGAGTACCTTTTGAAGGTTTTATAACAAATATGCTTTTTTTACTGCCTTTTATCTCTAATTTTGAATCAACCAATAAATCAGGTTTGACTGCTTTTGTATTTTTTGTTAAATTCTTTGGCAGTGTTGTCATAGTTCTTCTATATGTATTAGGGTGAGTTTTTATAAGCTTTGGCAAATTAGAAGCGCCAACTATTTTTACACCTTTTTTCTTAAAATATGAAGCTCCCAAGAGCCTGTCATCATGATAGTTTGTGATGACAACAAATTTGATTTTCTTATTTGTAGATTTTTCTATAAACGCATTTAGCTCTTTTGCAAAATTGTATGTAGCACTCGCATCAAAAAGAACTAAAAAGTCTCCCATATCAACATAACATACATTTGAGACAAAGCCTTTGTTTGATTTTAAAACTGGATCATATGCTCCTATAAAGCAACCTATCTCCTTTGTAATCTTAATTGGTTTAAAATCAAAAAAATTCGCAAATAAAAAAACAGGTAAAGAGAGAGCTAGCATTAGTTTTTTCATGGCACCCCAATATATTTGGGCAAGACAATTATGCCTTGCCCAAATGGTTTAGTTTTTATAAAGTGAAAGTTCAATCCCTGGATTATTTTTAACACCTATAATATCAGGGGTCTCAAGCTTTAAGTTTTTAATATGCTTGTGATCACCAAGATACTTTTCAACTGTTTCCCAAACAGGTTCACCAGCAGATTTACTGCCAACTGTTGACCAGCCTGCTAGCTTATAGATTCTATTCGCATCTATCTTCTCGCCTGAACTTAGTTGTAGGTTAGTAATTCTTTTACCTATATCTTTTCTTGGGTCTATTGTGTATGAAAGACCACCTGTTCGCACCATGTCTCCACCTTGTTGTAAAAATGGATCTTTATTAAACAAGTTATCTGCAACATCTTCCAAAATAGCATGCAAGTCAGAACCTTTAATATCTCTAAGATATGTCTCAGGATATGTGATAGCTGTTTGATTCATAACATCATCAAGTGTGATAGCTTCACCTGGAAGTATAGAAGTTCCCCATCTAAAGCCTGGACTAAGTGAGACATCAGCACCTTTTACTTCACGAAGAGCATCGCATATAATTTGATCAAATGTTCCATTGAAGTTTCCTCTTCTATATAGAAGATTATCAGTTGTAGCTAGTGGCTTCATCAACTTATCCAAAAATGGAGCTCTTACATCATCTATATGTTTTTTCATCACAGGATCTTCTGGAAGAAGGTCAGAAAAGACTGGCATAAGAGTAAATCTAAAATCTCTAACTTTTTTATCTTTGATATCTATATCTAAAACACCGATAAACTTACCGTTTGATCCAGAGTTTATAACATGAGTTACACCTTTTGAGTTTTTAACAGGCACTGCTTCTGGAACAGCATCATGAGTATGTCCACCAAAGATAAAGTCGATGCCACTGACTACTGATGCCATCTTTTTATCAACATCATAGCCATTGTGAGATATAACAACTACAGCATCTGGCTTCTCTTTTGCTCTTACCTCATCTACGAGTGTTTGCATCTCCTCTGGTTTTATACCAAAAGACCAATCAGGTATAAACCTTTGAGGGTTTGCTATGGTAGTATATGGAAATGCCTGCCCTATGACAGCCACCATATGATCGCCCATCTTCTTCATGACATATGGCTTAAATGCTCTTCCTGTATCTTCATCATAAGCTTCTACACCATTCATGAGTGATTCATCTTTTACTATGACATTTTGGGCAACAAAATCAGATTTTAGAGCTTTTATGTTCTCTAAAATCTCTTTCTCTTTATATGTAAATTCCCAGTGTCCAGTACAGACATCAACTCCTAGGATATTTATGGCTTCTACCATATCTTTACCTCTAGTATAAAGAGCTGTCGCACTTCCTTGCCAAGTATCGCCACCATCTAAAAATAGAGTCTTGTCTTTTCCAAAATTTCCTCTTAAGTGGTCAGTCAATGTTTTTATATGTGCAAAACCTCCTACCTTATGGAATCTTTTTGCATTTTCTACATAATTCATACAAGTCATAGAGAATCCAGCTCTACTGTTTTCAGCTATACCATAGTGCTTCAAGAAATGGCTTCCAACGATATGCGGAGGCTTTCCATAGTTTGAATCAAAGCCTAGATTTACGCTAGGCTCCCTAAAATGTACTGGCATCAATTGAGCATGAGAGTCAGTCATATGTAAAAATCTTGCATTACCAAAATTTTGTATCTTA
>JALUXQ010000017.1 GCA_027013265.1 Campylobacteraceae bacterium
CCTGCTCCTGCTTTAGTTGGTTTTACTCTCCAAAAAGAGCAATTTTGGATGAAAAATCTTAGTGGGATATCCTTTGGTGTTAGCCTACATGTGGGTGAAAAATGCATCAACGAAGATATGCTGTTTACCCATAAAGGAGTCAGTGGACCTAGTGTATTGTCAGCATCTTTGTATTGGAAAAAGGGTTTGATTTGGGTTGATTTTCTGCCTAAAGTCAAAATCTCCAAGCTGCTGTTGCAAAAGAGTAAAAAACAGATTAGCTCCGTGCTTCCTTTGCCAAAAAGATTTGTAAAAGAGTATTTAAAATCTATAGATTTAGACGATATTGGAGTTGATAGACTTAAAGAGATAGAGTTGCAAAAACTAGAGAGGTTGAATCACTATGAGTTTGCGCCAGCTGGCAACTTTGGTTATGCGAGGGCTGAAGTGACGAGGGGCGGGGTAGATACAGATGGGATTAATCATTTAACTTTTGAGAGTATAATAAAAAGAGATTTGTACTTTGTTGGAGAAGTGTTGGATGTAACAGGCGAGCTTGGTGGATACAATTTTCAATGGGCTTTTTCGAGTGGTGCTTTGATGGCAAAAAATATAGGACAGGATTTATGAGATATTTTATTTTAGTTTTTTTAGTTTTAACTTCGCTGTTTGCAAAAGATTTTAAGATTGCAACTTACAATGTTCAAAACCTTTTTGATTTAAATGTAGATGGTGGTGAATACAAAGAGTACATACCAAATACAAAATCTCAGTGGAATAAGAAAAATTTTAATAAAAAATTGACAAATATTGCAAAAGTTATCAAAGACTTAAATGCTGATATCATTGCTCTAGAAGAGGTGGAAAATCTGAATGTAGCAAGAGAGTTGAATCGAGCTCTAGGTGATAAGCAGTATCCATATATCTACACTTTTTTTCAAAAAAATAAGCATATAGTGGGAAGTGTTGTTTTTTCTAGGTATAAAGTTGCAAATAAATACTCAGTGAAAGTAGATGGCTACCCAAGAGGCATACATGTGATGAAGTATTATCTGGATGGACATAAGATTACTATGTTTGTAAACCATTGGCCGGCTTTTAAACACGGATATAGTGCTAGAAAAGCATATGCAGAAAAATTAAAATCTTTACTAAATAACAAAGAAGAGTATGTGATTTTAGGGGATCTAAATACACCTCTTAGAATCACAAAAGATGGTTGGGGCAAAAGCTTAAGAGATGTCCTAGATAGTGGCAATTTTGATAAGCCGCTTTATGATTTATGGTACGAAGTTCCACCAATCATGAGATACACACATGTCTATGGCAGAATCAAAAACGCACTTGATCACATAATAGTTTCCAAGACTCTTTTTGACGATAAAGGCATAGAGTATAAGACGAACTCTTTTGGAGTTTTTAGAGAGAAGTATTTGATTAATAAGTATGGTTATCCAAAAAGATGGCTGTTGAAAAAGAAAAAGATACATGTAGGGAAGGGGTATTCTGACCACTTACCTATTTATGCTGTTTTACAGACAAAACCTTATGATAAAAAGAGAGTAAATGCAGTAACAATAGGATATCTAAAAAATATGTTCAATGATTTGATGCCAGTTATTATAAATAATATAGAGGCTATAAGAGTTGATAAATATGCTACTATTGTAGGAGATGGACAAAGCCAGATAAAAATATATTTGCCAGATGATAAGTTTGTAAAAGGTAAAAAGTACGATATACTTGTGAAAAAAATAGGAAAGTATCATAGGGAAATGGAGATAAAATTGTGTAAAATTATAAGAGAGGTGGGGAAGTAAGAGTATGTTTGACAATATAATGATGGGGGCATTTGTCCTATTTTTGATTTGGATAATGATAGGATTTTTTAAGCAGATGGATAGAAGAAAAGAGGAGAGAGAAAGAGGCAAAAAGTAGTCTTGTGCTCCTCCTCTTTATCGCTTTTTACATTCCTGCTTTTTTGGCGATTTTATTCATAGCGTTTGATAGTTTTGAAAGTACGCCAAGACCGCTTAAATCATAAGCTTTTTCTAAGTTTTTAGGGTCTTTATACTCGATTTTTGTTTTTCCGTCAAAATCTTTAAAAACTAAGATTTTCATCGGAAGGTCAATAGCAGCCTTTATATCTCTTTGCATAACTCTAGTGCCCAGCTTTGGATTGCCAAAAATTAGCAATTTCGCATCAGTCATATCTGAGCCTATACCTTTTGCACCAGCTCTAAAATCTATAACATTAAAGACAGTTATGCCTTTTGATATCATAATTTTTTGCAACTTTGCAACAGTTTTATCCACCGAATTTACACTACTTTTGATCGTCAAATTAGCAGCACTCAAAGCTACAACAGCGAACAGACTTAAAACTAAAACTTTTAATTTCATCACTACTCCTTGAATTTTTTGTATTTTATCAAAGTAAAGTGCATTTTATGTGTAGAGTGCAAAAAGCTACATAAAAGCTGATTTTAGATAAAATATATCTCTTAAATTTTATACAATTAAGGTTTTTATATGAGCAAACCACTACTTATAGAGATTGGTCTTGAGGAGCTTCCTGCGATACCGTTTTTGAAAGAATATCCAAATATAGAGAAAAAATATAGCCAAGTTTTGGAGAAATATTCACTCTTATGTGAATTTGAATTTTATTATACTCCTAGAAGATTAGTTTTATGGCATAGAGAATTTCCATTGCATCAAGCTGACAAAGAAGAGGAGTTTTTTGGTGCACCACTTGATATCGCATACAAAGATGGAGTTCCAACTCCTGCAGCTTTGGGTTTTGCTAAAAAATGTGGAGTAAAAATAGAAGATTTAACAACTTCACAGAAAGGTTCCAAAGAGGTTTTATACTACAAAAAAATCTCGAGAGGTGGCGAATCAAAAAGTGTGATAGGCGATATCGTAGATGAGTTTCTAAAGAGCCTAAACTTCGGAAAGTCCATGAGATGGGGATACAATAAAGAGAGTTTTATCAGACCTATTCGCTCTATTGCTTGTTTACTAGGTCATGAGGTTGTAGAGTTTGACTCTTTTGGTGTAAAATCATCAAACCAATCATATCCACACAGACATATATCCTATAAACCTTTCTCTTTTGATTTTGCAGGTGATTATTTTGATAAGATAAAAGACAATGGCATTACACTTTTTGCCGATGAGCGAGAGAAGAAGATTTTAGAAGATTTTAAAGCTATAGAAGAGGCAGAAGGTGTAAATATCGAGATTGATAATGAGCTCTTAGAAGAAGTAGTAGCAATCACAGAACACCCAACTGCTCTTATGGGGCATTTTGATGAAGAATTTCTTAGGGTTCCTCCTGAGGTTATCATGACCTCTATGAAAGAGCACCAAAGGTATTTCCCTGTTTTTAAAGATGGTATCTTGACAAATAGTTTTATAGTTGTCAGCAATGCCATCAGCGATGATTATAGTCTGATAATTAGTGGAAACGAGAAGGTTTTAAGAGCAAGACTTAGTGACGCTCTTTTCTTTTATGAAAATGATTTAAAGAGTGGATTAGATTTTTCAGGACTCAAAGATATACTTTTCCTAGATGGCTTGGGTTCAGTTTTCGATAAAGAGATGAGAGAGAAAGATATAGCTAACTATTTGTATAAAAAATATGAAGATAGAGTAGTGGATGAAAACAGAGGAAAAGAGAAACTGCTTGATCTGTTAAACAGGTCGATTCTCTTTTCAAAAGCAGATTTGCTTAGTGAGATGGTGTATGAATTTACAGAGCTTCAAGGTTTGATGGGTTACTACTATGCAAAAGCTGCAAATGAAGATGAGCTTGTATCGCTCTCTTTGAAGGAACAATACCTTCCAAATAGCGAAAACAGCCCACTTCCTAGTACTCTATTTAGTGCGATTGTGGCACTTTCGAGCAAGCTTGATTCCTTGATTGCCCTTTTTAGCATTGGCAAGATTCCGACAGGAACAAAAGATCCATTTGCACTTAGACGAGCAGTAAATGGCATCATTAAAATTGTTTTAGAGTATGATTTAGAGTTTGATATAAAAGAGGACTTAAAAGCCCTTGCAAAGCAGTATAAGAGTTTTGATGTTTCTGCTTTGGAGCAATTTTTTATAGAGAGAATTTACCAATTTTTTGCCGTAAACCCTTCTGTGGTTAAAGCTGTTTTATATAGTGGTGAAAGAGATGTGGTGAAGTTATCCAAAAAGATAAAGGCACTAAGCAATATCGTTGATAGTGAGGGTTTTAAAGAGAGTTTTATAACCTTTAAAAGAGTTGCAAATATCATAAAAAACTTGAATTTAGAAAATATTGTTGTAGATGAAAAATTATTAAGCTTAGAAGAGGAAAAAGCTCTTTTTGAGGCATTTTTAGAGGTGAAAAATAGAGATATCAGTAGCTATGAAAGCAAACTTGATGCCCTTTTTGCAATAAAAC
>JALUXQ010000018.1 GCA_027013265.1 Campylobacteraceae bacterium
TAAAACTTGTATCAGTATAAACGGTATAACCCCTTTATATATATCTGTCGTCTGTATATTAGGAGGTGCAACACCCTTTAGATAAAAGAGTGAAAACCCAAATGGTGGAGTCAAAAATGATGTTTGCAGATTTAGTGCCATCAGGATTGCAAACCACAGTGGATCAAGCCCAATAGTTTGGGCAATTGGCAAGATGATAGGCAAAACAATATATGAAATCTCTATAAAATCTATGAAAAAACCCAAAAACATAACTGCTAACATAGAAAGAGCTAAAAAGCCCCATTTTTCACCTGGAAGATGAGTCATAAAATTTGCTGTTATATCATCCGCTCCACTATAGACAAAAACCATAGAAAATGCAGTAGCTCCTATCAGGATAGCAAAAACCATAGCAGTTATCTTTATGGTGCCTATTGAAGCATCTTTTACCATATTCCAATTCAGTTGTTTATAACCAGCTGCCAATATGATGGCACCAAGAGATCCTACGGATGCTGACTCGGTTGGTGTAGCGATTCCTGCAAAGATAGAGCCAAGCACCAAAACAATCAAAACTAAAGGCGGAATGATAGCCATAAGAGCTTTTGTGATATTTTGTTTTTTGGTCATGGTCAAGTCAAGCTCTATTGCAGGTGCAGCGTCTTTATCTAAAAAAGCGACGATAAGTATGTATATGATGTAAGCAGCCACCAACATAAGTCCTGGAAAAAATGCAAATTTAAAGAGATCTCCAACAGGGAGTTGAAAAACATCTCCTAATACGATTAAAACGATAGATGGAGGTATGATTTGACCTAGTGTTCCTGCCGCACAAATCGTGCCAGTACTTAATCTCTTTGAGTATCCATACTTTAACATAACAGGCAAGGAGATGACACCCATAGCAACCACGCTCGCACCAACAACACCAGTAGATGCTGCTAAGAGGGCACCTATGAGTACAGTGCTTACTGCAAGTCCACCTCTGACTCTCCCAAAAAGCACTCCCATAGACTCTAACAGTTTAGTAGCTAGTTCTGATTTTTGTAAAACTATGCCCATAAAGATGAATAGTGGAACTGCCATAAGAATTTTGTTTGTCATGATAGAGAAGATTCTAAATGGCATCATGGAGAACATTTGTAAAAATTCATCTGCAAAATCAGCCATAGTACCACCATCAGGCATCACTTCAAAAAATGCCGAAAGAGCACCAAAAAACATCGATACTGCACCAAAAGTAAAAGCAACAGGATATCCAACCACTAGCAGTATTAGAGCTGCTAAAAACATGATAAGACCTATCAAGACAGAGCTCCTTGCGGATCTATTTCTTTGGCCTTTTCTATGCCTTTGTATATATTTATATTTTTAATGATATAGTTTATGCCTTCTAAAAATAGTATAGTGAAAGATACTGGAATTGCTGCTTTTATAACCCATAAATATTTCAATCCTCCAGGATCACCTGAAGTCTCATTTACACTGTATGAATCCATCACAAAAGCGTACGAGCCATAAATGATAAGAATGGTAAATGGTAGTAAAAACATCAAAGTTCCTACTATATTTATAATAGCCTTTGTCTTTTCACTAAATTTATCATACAAGAAGTCAACCCTGACATGGGCATTCTCTTTGAGTGAGTAGGATGTTCCAAATAGAATAACAATAGCAAAAAGGTGCCACTCCATCTCCTGCATTGCGATTGAGCTATTGTGAAAAGCATATCTCATAACAACATCATAAAAAACATTTAATATCATTAATAGAAGTATTATAACGAGAACATTTCCCATATAATCCATAAATTTATTAAATTTTTGTTCAATTTTAATCAGCATTTATCTGTCTTTCTTGGGGATTTTGGTCGGAGTTTAATCCGACCAATTTTTATTGTACTTCTTTTGAAGCTTTTAAGTAGTAGTATCTTGACATATAAGACCATTTTCTAGCTTTTGCTGTAAAAGCTTTTTGGTCATTCCAAATTTCATTAAATAGTTTGTTTTTGCTTGCATATGATTGCAAGATGCCATCAGTTGCTTTTTTCATAGCCTTAAGAACTGGTTTTGGAAAAGTTTTAACTTTTATATTTGGATAATCTTTTGTCATCTTAGCCCAAGCAGTTGCACTATCGGCAAAATTTTCCATAAACATATCAGCACTTACTGCTTTCATTGCAGTTTTAAGTATAGATTGATAGCTTTTTGGAAGCTTGTTAAATGCTTTTTTATTTACCAAGAAAGTCATCTCACTTGCAGGCTCATGCCATCCTGTATAGTAGTAAGGTGCCACTTTATAAAAGCCCATTTTTATGTCCATTCCAGGTCCTACCCATTCCAATGCGTCAAGTGTACCACGATCAAGTGCAGTATATAGCTCTCCTCCTGGGATATTTACAACATTGACACCAAGTTTCGCCATAACTTTACCAGCAAATCCAGGGATTCTCATCTTGAGACCTTTTAAATCATTTACTGATTTGATCTCTTTTCTGAACCAACCGCCCATTTGAACACCTGTGTTACCGCCAGGAAACGCCAACATGCCGTATTTACCATAGACTTTTTCCATGTATTTCATGCCGTTTCCATAGTAGAACCAAGCATCTTGTTCAGCTTTTGTCATACCCCAAGGAACTGTGGTAAACCATACAGTATTTGGATCTTTTCCTATGTAGTAGTATGAGCCAGTATGACCCATTTGGTATGCTCCACCTTTAACCATGTCAAATACACCAAGAGCTGATTTTGTCTTTTCTGCGCCTTCAACTTTGATGATGAACTTACCGTTTGTCATCTTTTTAACCAACTTTGCAAGCTTAATCGGAGGGCTTGAGAGTGGTGTCAGTGTACTTGGCCAACTAAGGGCAACTCTCCAATGAACTCTTTTTGCAGCAAAAGAGCTACTAGTTGTTAGCATAACAGCTACAAAAATCCACATAAACTTAGATATATGTTTCATGTTTTTCCTTTAGTAAAAATTTTCACTTTTCATTCTATTGAAAAAGTGCTGAAACTATGATAAATTCATCACTTTTATCATAAAATTTTCGATTTCATCTAGCTCAAACCTTTTATCATAAAAGAGATTAAAAGCGATAGAGGCTTGGTGCAAAAGCATATCAGAACCATCTTTGAAAAGGAGTTTTTTTATGTTTGCTAACTTTAAAAAAGGAGTAGTTTTTCCATATATAACATCAAATGCATATCTTGCGCTATCCATCAGTTCACAGAGTAAATATTCATCTAAAGGGAAAATCTCATCTTTTAGACCTGCTGTTGTTGTATTGATTATGATGTCATACTCTTTTTTTTCAAAATCTTCCCAGCAAAAAGTCTCAAAGCCATTTTTAGAAAAAATATCCAGCCTCTCTTTGGATCTGTTGAGAATTGTTGTTTTTATTTCGTGCAGATTCAGTATATATGAGATAGCTTTGGCAGTTCCTCCAGCCCCTAGTATCAGCGCTGTTTTTATATTGTCAAAAGATTCGATAGAGCGATAAAAACCTGGTGCATCAGTATTGAAGCCCACAATTTTATCCTCTTTTTTTACTAGTGTATTTACTGCGCCTATATTTGTGGCAATTTCACTAAGTTTGTCACACAGTTTATAGGCACTCTCTTTGTGTGGAACAGTAACATTTGCACCATCTAGTTTGAGAGCTTTAAATGTATCTATTATACCATTTCCATCAATAATAGGTGTTCTTATATAGCAAGCGTTAAGCCCTAGACTTTTTATAGCACTATTGTGCAAAAGTGGCGAGATAGAGTGGGATACAGGGTTGCCAAATATGGTAAAGAGTCTGATTTTTACGCCTTTAAGTCTTCAAGTGAACTAGTCATGGCTTCTAGTTTATTTTTAACCTCTTGATACTCATATTCTGGTGTACTATCAGCAACTATGCCAGCCCCTGCTTGAAATATTATCTTCTCATCATCTAAGTATGCAGTTCGTATCAAAATAGCACTGTCCATGTTTCCATCAAATCCAAAATACCCAACAGCCCCACTATAAAAGCTTCTCTTTAAGCCTTCAAATTCGCTGATTAGCTCCATCGCTCTTATCTTTGGAGTGCCAGTCATGGTTCCTGCTGTAAAAGTGGCACCAAATAGATCAAACATGTCATATTTTTTATCTAAAATAGCCTCAATATCAGTGACTAAGTGCATCACATGTGAGTATCTCTCCACCCTCATCATCTCTTTTACTTTGACGCTTCCGACAGAGGCAACTTTGCCTACATCGTTTCTGCCTAAATCTATGAGCATTAAGTGTTCAGCTCTCTCTTTTTCGTCATGTAAAAGCTCTTGCGCAAGTGCCAAATCTTTTTCAAAATCTTCACCTCTTTTTCTGGTTCCTGCTATCGGACGAAGTGTTATATGTCTATTTTTAAGCCCAACCATCACTTCAGGAGAGCGAACTATA
>JALUXQ010000019.1 GCA_027013265.1 Campylobacteraceae bacterium
CCTATCATAAGTTGCTTTTTTTTCAGGGTCACTTAAAACCTGATACGCTTCATTGACTATCTTAAATTTCTCTTCCGCCTCTTTATCCCCTTGATTTCTATCGGGATGGTACTTTAGTGCCAATTTTCTATATGCTTTTTTTATAGTGTTGCTATCCGCATCTCTGCTGATTTCAAGTATTTCATAATATTCTAAATCCAATTTATTTCTCTTTCTTGTAGTATTTTGATTAATAGACTTATACTGCAACAAGTCTAATTTTTATAAGTGCGTCATTTTATCAAAAATATGATTAATTTACAATATCCTTATACTGCAACAAGTCTACTTCGTTAAGATACATTAACAAATCATTCAAACATGGTTACAGTTAAAGTTTTATACTTTCAACTGAACTTATACACCATCTATGCTTTTAGATGGTTTATATTTGCTTTTAGTGCGAGGCAAACTCTTGAAATTTTAGTTATTCTAAGATGAAAGAGTTTAACGAAGCAATAAGAGTAAATATAAAACACCATTTTGGTAAAAAGATAAAAAGGCAACTATGTCGTTAGACTTACTCGACTTAGCTTTTGCTAAGCCAGCGTAAATCTGCCTCATATTTACCATTTTATCTTTTTATCTAAGAGTGTAGATGGTGTATAAGTTCAGTTGCAACATCAAAACAGAGAAAGGAGAGAAAATGTTCGCACAAGGATATATGGGTCAGATGGGCTCAATGGGATATTTTCCGTTAATGGGGTTTGTCTTTTGGATAGTGTTTGCGATAGTAATATTTTTACTCGTAAACTACTTTCGAAGAGATGACACACATGTTAGAAGAACTAGCTCAGCTCTAGAGATATTGGAAGAGAGATTAGTAAAAGGTGAAATTTCCAAAGAGGAATTTCTTGACATAAAAAAAACTTTAAGATAAGGAAGACAAGATGAACAAGAAAATTTTAGCAACAGTACTATTAGTAGGCGTTTTAGCAGTATCAGGATATGCACATGGTGGGGATGGTGACCAAGATGGTGGCATGATGATGGGTCAGCAACAAGGCCAGCAAGGGTACATGAACCAAAGAGGAAATATGCAAGGTCGACAAGGTCAATATATGCAAGGACAACAAGGAAACATGCAAGGCCAGCAAGGGTACATGAACCAAAGAGGAAGCATGATCGGAGGTCAAAGTGGAATGCCGGGAAAGTATGGAATGATGGGTCAAATGATGGGGGCTCAAGCAGGAATGATGAATATGTTCCAAAACCTCAAGCTAAGCAATGACCAAAGATATAACATCTCTATCTTAAGAGAAGAGATGAGACTTGATATGAGAAAATTGATGGGACCAGATCATAGAAAAGAGATGTCAAATTTCATAACTAGTAATGGCTTTGATAAGGCAGGTTTCATAAAAGAAGCCAATGAAATGCACGATAAGATGTTAAAAATAAAAGCAGACAACATGGAAAAAATGTTTAAGCTCCTCACAAAAGAACAAATCACTCAACTCAAAAAAAATATAAACAAATAGATAAAAAAGGCAGATTAAGTCTGCCTTTTTTTTAAATTAAAATGGTATAATTGCAAAAACTTATACTAAAGGTTTATGCATGATAAATGTATTGATGATTGAAGATGACACAGAATTTGCAGAGATTTTGGGTGAATATTTAGCTAAATACAATATAAAAATAACAAACTATGAAGATCCATACCTAGGGTTAAGTGCAGGCATAAAAAACTACGATCTTTTGATACTCGACCTTACGCTTCCTGGCATAGATGGTCTTGATGTTTGTAAAGAGGTAGTAGAAAAGTATAATATACCGATAATCATCTCCTCAGCAAGAAGTGATATAAGCGATAAGGTGATAGGGCTTCAAATCGGAGCTGATGACTATCTGCCAAAGCCATATGATCCAAAAGAGATGTATGCTCGTATCCAAAGCCTCATAAGAAGATATAAAAAAACTAATGCCCTAAATGAAAATGTTACATATAATAGTAGTGGTGATTTTAGGGTCGATGAAAAAAGACACCAGATTTTCTTAAAAAATGAGCCATTAAATTTGACACCAGCTGAATACGAAATACTCTCATACATGATAAAACAGATAGGATACTCGATTTCAAGAGAACAGCTTGTCTATAACTGCAGTTCCTTAAAAGACAAGGGAAGTAAAAGTTTGGATGTTATCATGGGAAGACTTAGAAACAAAATAGGAGATAGCTCGAAAAATCCAAAATACATACACTCAGTAAGAGGCATAGGATATAAACTAATCGGATGAAGCAATCATTAAGTACCAAGATTACTATCATCTTTGTCTTCTCTTTGATACTTCTTGGGATGTTTTTCATACTTTTGTTTAAGTATCAAGAAGAGAATAATACGGAGCTCATGAAGAGGAGTCAATTTCAATCTATAAACTATCTTTTTACCCTTTATAGTAACAACTATACCCCAAAAAATATAGAAGAGTATTTTCATACTTTTGGTCTTAGAAAAGTGGAAAATCCAACCCTAAAAAAAGCAGTTCTGACTCAAGGATCTGTTCTTTTTCAAAAAACTATAAATTTCAACCGTTTCTCTTCTATAAGATATAACGAAAAATACTATTTGTTGATTGATAATATGGTAGCTTCTATTTTGCTTGAAAGTACGGTGCAAGACAGAAGCAATAGGCAGTTATGGCTAGGATTTGCTATAGCTTTAATAGTCTTTATATCCATGTATATTTCTATTTTGCGGAGTATTTCACCACTGAAAGAGCTTCAGATTAAGATACGAAGATTTGCTAGTGGAGATATGGAGATAGATTGTAAAAGTGATCAAGATGACGAGATAGCTGAAGTAGCAAATGAGTTTGATAGTGCTGTCAAGAAGATATCGGCACTTATGAACTCAAGGCAACTTTTCTTAAGAACTATAATGCATGAACTGAAAACTCCAATAGGCAAGGGCAGAATCGTATCTGAAATGCTAGAAGATGAAAAAGCAAGAAAGAGGCTTATAACTATATTTGAAAGACTAGATATATTGATAAGAGAGTTTTCAAAGATAGAGCAACTTGTTGCCAAAAGTTACACACCAAATTTTAAAGAGTATAATTTAGTCTATATCATGGAGCATAGTATAGACTTACTGATGCTAGAGTCTGAAAAGAGAGAAGAGGCTGTTTTGGCTGATATAGAGAGTGAATATATGATATTGGCAGACTTTGAATTGATGGCATTGGCTATAAAGAACCTCATGGACAATGCTATAAAACACAGCACCAACAATAGAGTAGAAGTTAAAAGTGAAGAAAACATTATCATTTTTGAAAACAGAGGCGAAAAACTCCCTCTTGACATAAGCGAGTACTTCAAACCTTTTGTTTCGGGAAACCTAAAAAAAGGGTTAGGCTTAGGGCTGTATATAGTACACAATATAGTCCAGCTTCATGGTTTCTCACTAGAGTATAGATATATTGAAGATAAAAAAATCCACCAATTTAAGATAATAACATGAAACGATTAGAAAAATTCAACAACCTAGTAGAGGCATTTGAGGCGATCCCCACAGTAGGTAAAAAATCTGCTCTTAGATTCGCGTATCATCTCATACTTAACGATACATTTTTAGCGATGAAGCTGGCAAACTCTATAGAGAGTGCAGTAAAATCTATCAAAAAGTGTCAAGTTTGCAGTGGTTTGAGTGAAAATGAAATATGTGAGATTTGTTTAGATGAGCAAAGAGATGATAAAAAACTATGTATCGTAGAAAATGCAAAAGATATCTTTGTGTTAGAGGAAAACAATCTGTTTGACGGAAGGTATTTTGTACTTGAAAACCTAGAGGAACAGAGTGTTCAAAAGCTAAAAAATAGAGCAGGGAAAGGTGTAAAAGAGATGATTTTTGCTCTTACACCTTCACTATCAAATGATGCTGTGATACTGTTTATAGAAGATAATTTAAAAGAGTTGGATATAAATTTTACCAAGATTGCACAAGGAGTTCCAACAGGAGTGCATCTTGAAAATGTAGATATGCTCTCACTCTCAAAAGCCATAAACTCTAGGGTAAAGATATAGTTTATTGGTGTAGTAATAATATAAAAACCACACAATACAAAGGGTGTTGCAACTTTGTTGCCTGTTGCATTTGTTGTTTAATTCAAAAACAATCATATAAAATGTATAATAGCACTCTATAAATAGTTTTGAGGTAGAAATAGGGTAGAAATTACCCTCTTGTAAATATATGCGATTTTTGAAAGCCCCGAAATTTAGGGGTTGTTTAGGGGTAGAAGAAGATATGATTTTAATGATAGATAATTATGATAGTTTTACTTACAATATTGTTCAGTACTGCCTAGAATTGGGGGCGGATTTAAAAGTGATAAGAAATGATGAACTAAGCATTGCTCAAATAGAAGC
>JALUXQ010000020.1 GCA_027013265.1 Campylobacteraceae bacterium
CATGATTTAGAGTGCGCACCGTGTATGGAAAGAAACTGCCCGCTCAAACATCACGAATGTATGAAGAGCATAAAAGCCGATGAAGTCATCACTCTTTTAGAGCATCATCTATCGCTTGACAAATGATATGCCCTATCATGATGTGCATCTCTTGAATACGAGGCGTATCATCACTTGGAACAATTAAATTTACATCACAAAATTCATTCATAGCTCCTCCATCACAACCACTAAAACCTATCGTTTTGCATCCCATATTTCGCCCCAAACTAAGAGCTCTTAATACATTTTTGCTGTTTCCGCTTGTAGATATTCCTATAAGCAAATCTTCCTCACTTGCCAGTGCTTCTACTTGTCTATCAAATACTCTATCATATCCATAGTCATTTCCGACTGCCGTCAATACAGAAGTATCTGTGGTGAGCGCGATTCCTGGCAACCCTCTTCTCTCACTCTTATATCTGCCGCTTAGCTCAGCAGCGATGTGTTGAGCATCAGCTGCACTTCCGCCATTGCCAAAAATTAAGATTTTCCCACCTTTATTTATAGTCTCACTTGCCACTATACACGCTGTATATATGTAACTTTGCAACTCTTCTATCGTTTTTTCTATCGTTTTTTTATGAGAATTCATCTCATTTTCAATCATGCTCATCATGATAATTGTACCTTTTTTATTATATTTGTTGTACTTTTTCCATCTATAAAATCAACCAATTTTACCTCTTTGGCAATATCGCTACCCACTACTTCTTTGTCTTTATAATCGCCACCTTTTACCAAAACATCAGGCTTTATAGCTTTTATCAACTCAAGCGGAGTATCCTCGGTAAATTCAACTACAAAACTCACCGATTCCAATGCACTTAATACATAAGCTCTGTCATCACCACTGTTTATGGGTCGATTTTCGCCCTTTAATCTTTTGACTGACTCATCAGAATTAAGCCCGACTATTAGCATATCACCAAAGCTTTTGGCAACTTCTAAGTATTTTACATGACCAATATGTAAGATATCAAAGCAACCATTTGTAAAAACTATCTTTTTGTCTCTAAAATTTTCCAGTATTGATATTATCTCTTTTTTTGTCTTTATTTTGCTATTGGCTTTTGCACTTCTTAAGCTCTGTTCATACATATCAATTTCATCCAAGCTAACGGTTGCACTTCCGAGTTTTCCAACTACCACAGCAGCCGCACTTGTAGCAAATAGGGCTGAATCTTTTATATCCAAACCAGCAGATAATCCATAACCAAATGCAGCCAAAACAGTATCTCCAGCTCCAGTTACATCAAAAACTTCTCTTGCAACTGTTGGTACTTTTAAAACCTCATCACCAAATATAGCCATGCCATCTTCACTCAGTGTGATTATCGCGTAATCCAATTCCAAACTCTTTTTTAAAAACTCTCCAACCATTAGCAAGCTTTGCTCATCTTTTATATCCATTTTACTAGCTTGCATGGCCTCTTTTTTATTTGGAGTGATTAGCGTAGCGCCTTTGTATTTGCTATAATCATCTCCCTTTGGGTCAACCAAGATAAACTTTTTATTTCTTCTAGCTTCATCTATTAGCTTACTTGTAATGCTTTGAGTAAGCACTCCCTTGCCATAATCTGAGAGCAAAACCGCATCAAAATCGCCTACAATTCTAACAAATCTTTCATAAAGCTCATTTTCGCTTTCTTTGCTTATAGCATCTTTTGACTCTCTATCATATCTGATTATTTGCTGATGAACTGCTATGACTCTACTTTTTTTGCTTGTAAATCTATCTTTTTGCTTTACAAGGCTCTGTGTATCTACCCCAGAATTTTCAAGCATAGAAAAAAGTTCTTCACCATTTTTATCCTCTCCAATTACACTCAAAACTGTGACATAGGCACCCATTGTTACAAGATTATTTATAACATTTCCAGCGCCTCCTAAAACAGTCGTCTCTTTTTGAATATCTACAACTTGCACAGGAGCTTCAGGAGAGATTCTCTCACAGTTTCCCCAAAGATAGTGGTCAATCATCAAATCACCAATAACCAAAATATTTGGTTTCGCCTCTTTTAACCTATCCATGGATTCTCTTTATCTCTTTTATGTATGATTCTATGCCCATTTCAAGTGAAAATCTTGGCTCATATCCCAAAAATTCTTCACTCAAACCAATGTCAGCTTCGGTAAAAAACTGATATTGGCCTATAAACGGATTTGGTATATATTCATCTTTTCTCTGTATATTTAACTCGCTTTTTAAGATATCCACTATATCTTGAAAACTTCTTGCCTTTGCTGTTCCAACATTATAAATACCACTTTTTTTAGGCTTGCAGGCTTTTATATTTGCTTGGACAACATCTTCTATATAGATAAAATCTCGCCTTATCTTGTCACTCCCTTCAAAAAGTTTTGCACTTTTACCACTTAGCAACTGAAGTCCAAACTGAAGCACCATGGAGGCTGTCTTGTTTTTAAAAAACTCTCTTTGCCCATAAACATTAAAGTACCTTAACCCAACGATAGAGATAGATGAATTTTTCATATACTTTTTGGCGATATTATCCATCATAAGCTTACTAAATCCATATACATTATTGGGACTCTCAAATCCGATACTAAACTTATCACTATCGCCATAAGTGGCTGCACTTGAGGCATAAATCATATTTGCTTTCATTTCTACTGCGATATCAAGTAAATTTTTAAAAGCATTTACATTTGTATCAATCATAATCTTCTGGTCAAGCACGGTAGTATCGCTTATGGCAGCTTCGTGGAATATAAAATCAAATTTATACTCTTTTAATTTCTCTAAATCATATTGATTATTTAAATCACCGCTTATCACAACACCTTTAAAGCCAAGCAAATTCTTAAAATGCCCAAAACTCTTTAAATTTCCATTGCTAAAAGTCTCTTCACTTCTAAATTTATCAAAAATTATCACTTGGCAATCAGGGTAATTTTCTTGAAAATAAAAAGCCAAATTACTACCGATAAAACCAGCTCCACCAGTGATTAAAATTGTTTTTTTATGAAAATCTATATCATTATAAATCATTTTATTTCCTAATTTTTTATGATGTCTATTGTATCTAAAATTGATTTAACATTATATTTAGCATCCTCACAAGTTGAGTTATTTACAAAAACAGTGTTAGATATGCCTGCATTTATACCTGCAAATATATCGCTTGGTTTATCACCTATCATCCACGACTTTTTGGGCAATATTTCAAACTCTTTTATGGCAAGGTTTAGCATATGAGGTTTTGGTTTCCTGCAATCACAATTTGCTTTGGGAACATGCGGACAATGATACACTTTTTTGATTTCGATGCTTTCTTTTTTTAACTCTTTTAGCATCCAAGTAGTCAGATTTTCAAAATCTTTTTCACTATAATAACCTCGCCCTATGCCAGATTGATTAGTAACAATAAACAGAGCATATCCCATATCTTGAAAATGTCGCAAAGTTTCAAAAACTCCATCACAAAACTCAAAATCCTTAATTTTATATAAATATGTTTTATCTATGTTTATAATTCCATCTCTATCTAAAAAAACTGCCTTATGCATTTTACTTTCTCCTTGTGGTATGATAGCAAATTTATAGGAAATATTAAAGTACTTTATGATAGAATATCTTGAAATATTTAGAAAAAGGAAAGAGATGAAAAAAATTGTTTTAACCTCAATTATTGCCTTAGCCACTAGTACAGCTTTGATGGCTGGCGTAAACCCAAGTGTTTGTAAAGGCTGTCATGGTCATGCTTGGGAAAAAAAGGCACTTGGAAGATCTGATATTGTCGCAAATATGACTCATAAAGAGATAGCAAGGGCACTTATCGCTTACAAAACAACAACCGAAGCAGATGAAATGGTTATGAAAACACAAGTTTCTAGGTATTCTGATGCTGACTTGAAAGCATTTGCACAGACCATAGGAAAGTAGCTATATAAATTTTTTCTTTAATTTATAGATTATAAATGTTTTTTAAAGTAATTTGTGATACAATTTTCCACAAATTCAAATAAAAGGAAAAGGGATGAGAAAAATTATCTTAGCTTCAATAGTTGCATTAGCAACTGGTACAGCCTCAATGGCTGCTATAAATACTGCTTCTTGTAAAGGCTGTCATGGTCAAAACTTTGAGAAAAAGGCTCTCAATGTATCAAGAGTTGTTAAAGATTTAACTGCTGCTCAAATAGAAGAGGCACTTAAAGGTTATAAAGTTGGTAAAGGCGGACCTATGAAAGGTATCATGAAGGATAAAATAGCTAAATACTCTGATGCCGATATAGAGGCATTTGCAAAGAGTGTAGGTAAAAAATAGGCTCAAATATAGACTGCTAGA
>JALUXQ010000021.1 GCA_027013265.1 Campylobacteraceae bacterium
AAGAACTCTTGCATAAAAATAAAACGCCCTGAAACAATAAATTCATCTTCAATTCATCTTTAAACTATACAATAGACACATGAAATTATTGATAGTTGAAGACGAAGATAATATTTTATCTTTTTTGCAAAGAGGATTTAGCGAAGAAGGTCATATGGTGGATTGTGCAATTGACGGTGAAGATGGTGAGTATAAGGCTACCGTAAACAGATATGATGTTATTGTCCTAGATTGAATGCTTCCTTTTAAAAATGGCGTGGAAATCATAAATTCTATACGCAAACTAAACATACAAACACCAGTAATTTTACTCACTGCTAGAGATGAAACGAGCGACATTATTGGTCTAACAAAGCCATTTAGCTTTGAGGAGTTATTGGCTAGGACTGAAGGACTTCACAGGAGAAATATATCTGGTGGCAACGATGAGATAGATTTTAAAAATATATACATAAACCTAGCATCTAAAATCATAAAAAAGATGGTATTGCTATTGATATATCAGCTAAAGAATATGATAGGGTGTTTTTAACTATAAGAGATGAAGGAATAGGAATACGGGAGAAGGAAATACACAAAATAACAGATAGATTCTATAAGGCGGATGAGTCAAAAATAGCCTGAAACTTCACGATGCTAGTTTACATGTATCTTCAAAAAAAGACATAGGTACTACTGTGACAGTAGTGTTTTAAATGTAATTTTCAGTTCATTTTATCTTCCTACTGGAAGGTGTGCACTATGTTTAATATTTGTTATAGATGACTGAAAAGCAACATAAGTAGTTTATCCTAAAGTAGAGATTCAAAACTATTAAATAGCGGTTACGAAGCAAAGTTTCTGTGAAAGATGTATTGGTTTATCCGAAAAATAAAATCTAATCGACTTAGCTTTTAAAATGCTTTATAAATGAAACAGGATAAAAATTAGAAATTGGAGTGAGATTTACCCTCGGCTTTGCATATTTTTTCAAGATATTATGATAAAATATGCAAAGTAAGAAATGAGGGCTAGTAGTGGTTATAGCGCGGCTTTAGCTTGTTTTACTACGGCTGCAAATGCTTCTGGATCATTCATAGCCATATCTGCTAAAATTTTTCTATCTAATTGTATGTTTGCTTTGTTTAAGGCGTTTATAAAGCGAGAATAGCTTATATCGTTCAATCTACAAGCAGCGTTGATTCTTACTATCCAAAGTCTTCTAAAATCTCTTTTTTTAGTTCTTCTGTCTCTATATGCATAGACTAGACTTCTCTCTAACTGCTCTTTCGCTTTTCTAAAATGTTTTCTTCTACCACTGTAGAAACCTTTTGCCTGCTTTAGTATCTTCTTGTGTCTTCTTCTTCTAACAACACCGGTTTTTACTCTTGCCATTTATGTCTCCTTGACCTTGATTGGTGTCCCTTTTGGGAACTTGCCCTCTACTATAAAAGTTTTAAGGGGAAAATCGCAATGATTTTATGATTAACTTTTGTTAAAACTCTCTACTTCTTGCCTAACATCAATTTTACAGATGCTACATCACGGCTATCCACGCTATGTGATTCTTTAAGTCCACGCATTCTCTTTGTAGGCTTTTTAGTAAGAATATGACTTCTGTAGGCTGAGCCTCTTTTGATCCTATTTTTACTAGCTTTAAATCGCTTAGCTGCGCCGCGTACCGTTTTCATTTTCGGCATACTTTCTCCCTTTATATTTCAAGATATCTCTATCTTTTTTATAAGCTGATAATTCTAGCTTAAAATCTCTTAAAATAATATAATTTTTGCTATTTTTTTGGAACAACAAGCATATTTACATAACGACCTTCAAATATCGGAGGTTTATCTCTGTCTCCAATATCTTCAACCATCGGCCAAACTCTCTCAAGAACCTCTTTTCCTGCATCAGGATTTGACATCTCTCGACCTCTTAAAAATACTCTAAATTTGACATGTTTACCCTCTTGCAAAAATTCTCTTGCATGTTTTATCTTGTAACTCACATCATTTTGTGCAATTTTAACTGAGAGTTTAATCTCTTTGACTTCGATAGTTTTTTGCTTCTTTTTTGCCTCTTTTTGCTTCTTGACTTGCTGATACTTAAACTTGCCATAGTCCATAATCTTACAAACTGGCGGTTTTGCATCTGGAGCAATAAGAACCAAATCCAGACCTAAGCCCTCAGCAGTTGCTAAGGCTTTGTTTCTAGAAATCACACCATACTGTGTGCCATCGTCACCTAAACACCTAACTTCGCTTGCTCTAATGTCGTCGTTGAGCATTACTTCTTTGTTTTTACTCAAAAATGTACCTCACTAAGTTTCTCCTTCATTTTTATTTTTAATTCCTCTATGCTAAGATTATACTGTTTTCTTTCTCTTCTATCTCTTAAAGCAACACTTTTACTCTTAATTTCTTCATCTCCCACTACTAAAATCATCGGTACTCTCATCTTTTCAGCATTTCTAATTCTTTTATTTAAGCTCTCGTTTTTAGCAAAAATTTCTGTATCTACACCGATATCAAGCAACTCTTCAAATAACTCTTGAGCATAAGCATGGTGCGCTTCAGAAATCGGCACGATGATAGCTTGAGTAGGTGCTATAAAAAATGGCAACTCTCCAGCAGTATGCTCTATAAGTATCCCTATAAATCTCTCAAAAGAGCCTAAAATAGCACGATGAAGCATAACAGGGCGAGTATGTTCATTATTTGCATCAACATACGCCAAATCAAATCTTTCAGGCAAGTTAAAATCAACCTGTATAGTCCCACACTGCCATTTTCTCTTCAGTGCATCAGTAATCTTTATATCAATCTTTGGGCCATAAAATGCTCCACCACCCTCATCTATACCGTATTTTATACCATTTCCATCAAGTGCATCTTTCAGCCCTTTAGTTGCTGCTTCCCAATACGAATCATCACCTATTGCTTTTTCTGGTTTTGTTGAAATCTCCATCTCATAATCAAAACCGAAAGCCCTCATAAGAGTATCGACAAAATCAAGAATCTCTAAAACATTCTCTTTTATCTGATCAGGTGTACAAAATATATGAGCATCATCTTGCGTAAATTCACGAACTCTAAAGAGACCGTGCAGCACACCACTCTTTTCGTGTCTATGAACTACTCCATACTCGAAAAATTTTAATGGCAAATCTCTATAACTTCGCACCTCATCTTGAAAAACCTTTATGTGTCCCAAACAGTTCATGGGTTTTATACCATACTCAGCATCATCTATGGTGGTAAAATACATATTTTCACCATAATTATCATAGTGACCACTTACTTTCCAAGCATCACTTTTAAGTATCTCGGGACCTCTTACAGGCTGATAACCTCTGAGCCTGTGTGCCCGAAAGAGTAGATGTTCTAGTCTGCTCCTCATCCTAGCACCGTTTGGAAGCCAAATAGGAAGTCCTGCTCCTACCTCTTCGTCAAAAGTGAAGAGTTTGAGCTCATTTCCGAGTTTTCTATGGTCTCTTTTTTTCGCCTCTTCTACCATGATCGTATAGTCTCTAAGGCTCTGTTTATCGGCAAATGCTGTACCATAGATACGAGTCAGCATCTCTCTTTTTTCATCGCCACCAAGATATGCACCTGCAACTCTTATGAGTTTAAAAAATCTTAGATATCTTGTATTTGGCACATGTGGGCCACGACATAAGTCTTCAAAATCACCTTGTCTGTATGTAGATACTTCACCCTCAGGAATACGCAACAACACTTCAAGTTTCAAATCATCACCGCTAAAGTGTTTGAGCGCCCCATCTCTCGTGTCGCTACTTTTTTCTATAGGTAGCTTTCTTTTGGCAATCTCTTGCATCTTCTTTTCAATCGTCTTTAAATCACTATCACCAATCTTCTCGCTGACACGAAAATCGTAGTAAAAACCATCTTCTATGACAGGTCCTACAAAAAACTTGGCATCAGGATACAACTCTTTTATGGCTTGAGCCATCATATGGGCAGTAGAGTGTCTTATAACCTCTAGTGCATCGTCTGAATTGTCAAATAAAACTTTTTGAAAATTTGTTGAATCTTGTGAAGCAGCAGTTTGTGTGTCAAGAAGTGTTTCGCCATCTCTGTAGGCTATGACTTCATTTTGCATTTTAATCCTTTTGAACTCTCAAACCCCGAGAGAACAGTAATATGGTGGCCACGATTGGACTTGAACCAACGACCACTACCATGTCAAGGTAGTGCTCTACCAACTGAGCTACGCGACCATAAATATATTAGAGATAAGATAATACTTAAAAA
>JALUXQ010000022.1 GCA_027013265.1 Campylobacteraceae bacterium
CTGTTTTTTTAAGGGCTTTTAGTCTTATGAGGTTGTTTATAACAGGTTGAAAGTCAAGCGGAATATCTTCCGCTTTTACTCCCTTGCTAAGAGTTAATAAGAAACTTTTCAATCTTCAAAATGCTTTAGTGCGTCTTCATAAGCTTGCTTGTCTATATCATAATCATCGAGCAGTTCGAGTGCGTCTTCGACCTGTTTTTCACTCAATGTGCCAAATATATTTATGGAAGTTTTGACTACATGTAGAGCTTTTGCATAGTCTTGTATAAATTCACTTGCCAAAAATGGATCTGTAGAGAACTCTATCGACTCTATCAATTCGCTCTCAAGATTCCATTTTTCAAAGATTTTTGCTGTTATCTCTTCATTTGTATATCCAACCATCTCTTTTTCTAACTTTGAAAGTTGAGCTACATTAGTCTCTTTTGATACAGCATCTTTAAACTCTTTGTCTTTTCCTGACTCTATCAATTCGTGGGCAATGATGATTTTTCCAACTTCCATCATGAACGAGGCAGGCTGTAAGACATCTAACATACTTCTATCGACTTTTGAGTACCACTTGAACATAAAGGCATTTTGTTTGGTGCTTATATCTAAAAATTTATGTTTACCTATACCATAAGGATTTAAGTCCATCTTGATATTCTCTTTTATAGCGCTAGATAGTGCAAAACCGCGGATTGTAGCCATTCCAAACAGCGATATAGCATGAGCTACATTTTTTATCTCTTTGCTGAAACCATACAGCGGAGAGTTTGCAGATTTTAGTATGTTTGCAGTTAGCATTGGATCTTTTTCCACAACTTTTACCAAATCTTGCATGGAGCTGTTTTTGTCCGCACAAATTCTTTGAATCATGACAACCGTTTCATCAAGAGGTGGAAGAGCTTTTATCTTTTTTAATATACTACTGTCCATTTTGTTTGCCTTTTTTTAAATCTTTGTAAATTCTACTATTTTATATATTATAACTTCCTAAAATATGGACATTAGCTATGCTTAGAGGTTATCTTAAAGATATTTTGGATAAAATACGAAAAATTTATACTAAGGATAAAATATGGCAATTACAGTATATTATGACAAAGATTGTAATTTAGATGTCATTCGTTCTAAAAAAGTGGCGATGATTGGATTTGGTTCTCAAGGACATGCACATGCAGAAAATCTAAGAGATAGTGGTGTTGAAGTAGTGATTGGTCTTAGAAAAGGCGGAAGCTCTTGGGCAAAAGCGGAAGCAAAAGGTTTTGCAGTGAAAACTGTCGCAGAAGCTACAAAAGAGGCTGATGTTATCATGATTTTGACTCCAGATGAGCTACAATCAGATATCTTTAAAGATGAAATTAAAGACAACCTAAAACAAGGAAGTGCTATAGCTTTTGGACACGGATTTAATATCCACTATTCACAAATCCAGACTCCAAAAGGCATAGATTGCATCATGATAGCTCCAAAAGCTCCAGGACATACTGTAAGAAGTGAGTTTGTAGCAGGTGGCGGAATTCCTGATTTGATTGCAGTTGAGCAAGATGCTAGCGGAGAGGCTAAAGAGATAGCCCTTAGTTATGCTAGTGCGATTGGCGGAGGAAGAACTGGTATCATCGAGACAACTTTTAAAGATGAGACAGAGACTGACCTATTTGGCGAACAAGCTGTACTTTGTGGTGGCGTAACATCTCTTGTTCAAGCTGGTTTCGATACATTGACTGAAGCTGGATATGAGCCTGAGATGGCTTATTTTGAGTGTTTGCATGAGTTAAAACTTATAGTTGATCTTATGTATCAAGGCGGTATCGCCGACATGAGATACTCTATCTCAAATACTGCTGAATATGGCGACTATGTAAGTGGACCAAGAGTGATAAATGAAGAGTCAAAAAAGGCGATGAAGCAAATCTTAAAAGAGATTCAAAATGGAACATTTGCAAAAGATTTTATCCTTGAGAGAAAAGCTGGATATGCTAGAATGAATGCTGAACGAGCAAATGCAAGAAGAAGTTTAATCGAGAAAACAGGCGATAAACTAAGAAGCATGATGCCTTGGATAACTTCTAAAAAAATCATAGACAAAGACAAAAACTAAAATATTTTACATCAGACAGAGACTATCTGTCTGATGTAAAAACAGCGAGAAATTTTGACAAAAAGAAAACACAAAAAAAATCAAAAACATCATAAAAAAAAATCTAGGAAAAGAGGATTTAGTAAAAACTTAGTATTTGCTATCGTCCTGTTTCTTGTATCTGCATTTTTTGTTTTTGGCGCATATAGATATTATGAAAATCTAACAAATAGCTCAAATCACACAAAAGTATCTGTAGAAAACGAAAAATCAACAAAAGAGTTGATGGCAAAAATGAAAAAAATGCTTGAAGAGGAAAAGGTGCGAGTCAGCAGAGACTTGGCTAAAAAAAAAGAGAAAAAAAAAAAAAAAGAGAAAAATAAAAAAAAAAAAAAAATTAAAATACCAAAAATCAAAGTCAAAAAAACCGTAGAAAAAAAAGAGATAAAACAAAACTATCTTTCAGAGATAAATGACTTCAAAAAGAGTCTAAAATATACAAAAAAAATCATCAATAAAAAGAAAAAAGCAGTTAAATACAAAGGCTTGCCTAGGCTTGCTATCATCATAGATGATGTCTCTTTTTTAAATCAAGTAAAAATGATGAAAAAGATACCATATAAGATAAATCCATCATTTTTCCCGCCTAGCAAAAGACATCCAGATACTGTTGGCTTTTCAAAAAAGTTTAAATTTGCCATGATTCATATACCTCTTGAAGCACTAAATTACTCACATGGTGAAGCAGATACTCTGCTTGCTAGCGACTCAACAGCTGTTATTAGAAAAAGAGTTTTGCAGATTAAAAGAGAGTTTCCTCAAATAAAATACTACAATAATCACACAGGTAGCAAATTTACATCAAATTTGTCTGCTATGAGAAAACTTTTAAGAGTCATGAAAAATCAAAAACTTCACTTTATAGACAGCAGAACAACAGCAGCTACAAAAGCTGGTATTGTTAGCAAGGAGTTACATGTGAAGCTACTCTCAAGGGATATTTTTCTTGATAACTCCATTAAAAAAGCAGATATAATAGCACAGCTAAAAAGAGCCGTAAAGATAGCAAAAAAGACAGGATATGCCATAGCCATTGGGCATCCACACTCAAACACCTTAAGCGTTCTAATACATGCAAAACCATATCTTAAAGGTGTAAGATTGGTATATGTGAATCAGCTATGATAAATAGACTAAAAGAGTTACCAAAAGAGCTTGAAATACTAAAAGATAGACCCAAAGAGCTTTTTTATATAGGAAATTTAGATTTTTTAAACCACAAAAAAGTCTCTATCGTAGGCACAAGACACCCGATATCATATACAAAACAATTTTGCACAAAATTAGGAAATGCGCTTAAAAAAAGAGGTGTATTTGTTGTTAGTGGAGGTGCTATGGGTGTTGATGCTCTTGCGCATAAGTCAGCATTTCCAAATACCATAGGAGTTATGGCAAATTCGCTAGACATCGTATATCCAAAGGTAAATTTTTCTCTTATAAAAAATATGGAAAAAGAGTCGCTGATTTTAAGTGAATATGAGGCAAATACACCAGCCACTAAGTATAGTTTTGTTCTAAGAAACAGGATAGTAGTAGCACTTGGAGATGTGTTGGTTGTAGCTCAAGCTGATTTAAACAGTGGCTCCATGAGAAGTGTGGAGATTGCACAAAAGTATGGCAAGAAGATATATGTGCTCCCTCATAGATTAGAAGACTCACTAGGCACCAATGTGCTTTTGAGAGATGGCAGGGCAGAAGCTATTTATGATATAGAAGAGTTTGCAGATATGTTTGGAAAAATCGAGAAAAAGAGTGATGAGATTTTGGATTTTTGTGAGCAAAACAGCTCTTTGCAAGATGCAGTAGAGAGATTTGGTGATAAGATATATGAGTATGAACTAGACGGAAAAATCGAGATAAAAAACTTAAAAGTAACTGTGTTATGAGATATGCTAGCATAGATGTTGGGCTTAAACGAATCGGTGTTGCGATTTGTCTCCAAAGCGATATTGTCTCCCCTCAAGATGCGATTATTAGAAAAAATAGAAATCAAGCTGCTCTTGAAGTGAGTGAATTTCTAAAAGAGTGGCAGATAGAAACTTTGGTAGTCGGGCTCCCAAAAAATGGTTCTAGCAGTGAAGAGATGCAAAGAAGGATTGAGCA
>JALUXQ010000023.1 GCA_027013265.1 Campylobacteraceae bacterium
ATCTATACTCATCAAAAGCTCATTTTTATCTGGCAATATCATCTCCATAGCAGCCGAAGGTGTTGGAGCTCTTAAATCTGAAACAAAGTCACTTATGACATAATCTATCTCATGACCTACTGCTGATACTATAGGAGTTTTTGCATTATAGATAGCAAATGCAACCTCTTCCTCGTTAAATCCCCATAAATCCTCTATGCTACCGCCGCCTCTGCTTATGACTATCACATCAACATTTAAGGAGTCTGCATATTTGATATTTTGCGCTATATTTGAAGCACTGTTTTCGCCTTGAACTATGGTGTCTATCACTTTAAGCTTTATTAAAGGCCATCTTTTATTTGCAACCCTTAACATATCTTGGAGGGCTGCCCCTGTGCCTGAAGTCACAAGTGCTACGCTTTTTATATATCTTGGTATCTCTTTTTTATTTGCTTCATCAAAGTAGCCTAAGCCTTTAAGTTTTTCTTTAAGCTGTTCATAAGCTTTTGCCAAAGCTCCGCTTCCAGATGGCTCAATACTTAAACAATTTAGCTGATAACTGCCTCTTGGAACATATAGAGAGATTGAACCGCTTATGATAACTTGCATACCCTCTTCTAAACGAAATTTCATCTTTGAGTTATTTCCCTTGAACATAACACAAGAGATGGAGGAGTTTTTATCTTTTAGCGTGAAGTATAGATGTCCTGAGCCGTGATAGGTAAATCTTGAAACTTCGCCCTCTACATGTACATACATAAATGTACTCTCTAAAAGAGCTTTTATCTGGTTGTTTAGGCTTGTTACACTTTGCAAAGAGTTGGAATTCATCTCTTTTTAGCTATAACCAAAGTAGATATATCCATAGAAAAACTTTTTGCAAACTCTGTTATAAAACCTGCATTATCTAGCTCCGCTTGCAACATGTCTGAAGTCAAAAATCCCTCTATAGAGTTTGGCAAATACTCATATGCCTCTTTGTTTTTTGAGATAAATCCACCGATTTTAGGCAAGATTTTATTCATATAAAAATCTTTTATAGCATGCAAGGAGCCTTTTTTGTCATCTTTTGTAAACTCCAATATGACAACATAGCCACCCTTTTTTATCACTCTTGCAAACTCTTCAAAAGCTTTTTCCCTCTGCACTACATTTCTTATACCATAACTGATACTAAGTATATCGACACTCTCATCACCAAGAGGCAAATCCGTCGCTTCACTGATAACAAACTCAAAATCTGGAAACTTATCTTTCCCAACTTCGACCATACCGACAGATGGGTCAACTCCCATGATTTTTTTAACTTTGATGCTCATTTTATCTGCTCTTTTTTGCCAGTAGCCCATCATATCGCCTGTTCCGCAGGCGACATCTACTATCAAATTTACTGGTTTTCTATATCTTTCAAATGTCTCATCACATGCCTTTTTTCGCCACTGAATATCCACGCCCATACTTAAAACCCTGTTTGCTTTGTCATATGTTGGCGCGATGTTATCAAACATCTTTACGATTTTTTGCTGTTTTGTCTCTTTCAATATATCTTCCTTGGTTTTATTTGGTCATATACTTTTTATCTTCACAGAACAAAGATTTGTTGACATATGGTGCATTTAAAATTTTTTGGTATTATACACTATAAATGTTTAACAAAAGGAAATATATGAGCGATATAGATAACTTTTTAAAAGCTATAAACAATAATAACTTTGTATATGGGCACGAAGTTTTGGAAGATAGATGGAGAGAGCTTAAAAAGAGCCCTGAGACTCTAAATGAAAGTAAAATTCTAAAAGGTCTTATAAATGGCTCCACAGCATTGGCTCTTAAGCTAATGGGTAAAGAGAAAGGCGCCAAAACAGTATGGTCCACATTTGAAAAATATAGACCTCTAATAAAAAGTGAAATCTGCAACAAAACCAAAAAATATAGACAAGCAGAAGAGCTTTTAGATAAAAAATACAAACTCTATATGCTCTAGGGGGACACTATAGAGTCTATTTGCTATTTTTCATTTAACATTTTATTTATAATTGCAAATACTTGTTTGCTCGCATCCTCCGCATCTTTAAAAAGACTCAAGACATGATTGATATCTTTTAAACACTCACCAGTTTTTATACACTCCAAAGCTTTATTTGTAGCTTGATGCACCATCTTATGAGGGGAAGATAGCTCTTTGTAAGCTTCAGTGTTTCCAAATTTTTCTTTTCCAACAGAGGCATACCATTTGCCTAATCTACAAGATGTATCATCACTCATAAGTTCAGGATTATTATCGAATACATTTTTGTATCCATTAACCTTAAAGAGTATATGGTCTATTTTTGCTAAAGTACCAAATATCTCCAAAGATATTTTATTGGCATCCTCTTCAATAACTGTCGAACTATCAATTAGCTCCAAAAAACCATCTTTAAAATTGTTGACATACTCATTTGAATCATTTGTAATCTTCTCTAAACTCGCACTCTGTTCTAGCATGGTATTTGCATTTTGTTTTAAAGCATCTATGTTAATCTCAACCTCTTGTGTTGCTTTTTGTGTTTTCTCTGCCAATTTTCGCACTTCATCGGCAACAACAGCAAAGCCACGACCATGTTCACCTGCACGAGCTGCTTCAATTGCTGCATTTAACGCCAGAAGATTTGTTTGATCTGATATATCTTTTATGAGGTTAATCACATCGCTTATCTGTGCAACACTGTTTTGCAAGTCATCTGCCGTTGTCCTAGAGTGGTCAGATGATTGTAGTATAATCTGTAAAGAGTTCAAAAGAGAATCAGCAGTATCATTCAATGAATGCACATCTGATGATGATGTTTTTGTTCTCTGCACTATCTCTTCCGATTTTTGTAAATTCACCTCGACAGACTTTTGAATCTCTTTGATATTGTTTTCACAACCATCAATCAGCAAATTAGTCAAGGATGTCTTTAGCTTGTTTTCTTCGAGCACTAAGCAATTTTTATCAAAATCTCTTTTTTGCTCATTCAGTTGCTCTTTAAGCCTACTATTTTCATCTTCCAAAAGAAGTACTTTCTCCTCCAACTCCTTTATCTTATCAAAATCTACTTCGCGTTTTTTCCCGAACATATAAATGCCACCTTTTAAAGAATATAGATACATTATACCTCTACCCTATTTAATATTGGCTTAAGGAATAACTGTGCTAGTACCAAACAAAATATATTATGATAATAAAAGTTAACTTCTTTTATTTAGATTTAGTATTGCAATGATGCTCTATCCACATATCTTTATGTCCTATATCTATCGCCCATTGCGGTGGTTTGCACTCATCTTTTGCAGATTGCACAGATGAATTATTATCTATAGTAACAACTCCATTGTCTTGACTAAACTCCATGGCATCTCGTTGCTCTTGTGTTAAATTTGAATTAGTAGTATTGTGGTATTTGTAAGTTTTTAGGCTATAAAACACTCCATAAAAAACCGATATATAAAAAATAGACATGATAATTTTTGATAACAAATTTTTCTTATTTTGAGGAACCTCACATATACCACCTGGGCATTTATAAAGTTTTTTATTAAACCACTTATATATGATACATCCTAAACATATACCAAATACAGCCTCCAAATAAAGCAATATCAAACAGAGTACACAAGTGAGAAATCTAGCTGGTACCAATATGTCAAAAAGGATAAAATAACTCATAATAGCCCCTAAGAGTACCCCTAAAATCCAAGCAAATTTTTTAGGCTTTGCCTCTACCCATTCTGGTTCTTGATTTGATACTATCAATGAACCAAATATCATATACGGCGCATAAATGGGATTTACAAAAACTCTGATAACAAACTCTATTATAAATGTAATAGTAAATAGATTTGCCCAAAATAGATTTCTGGTTGATAGAAAATAAGCTAGCACAACTATCCCAAGGAGGAACATTATCCCAGCACTTGCCCTTGCATCTCTTTCATTTATGACTTTAAAGTCATATTGATCAATTTTCTGTCCAAATTCAAATATTTTTACCATCTTTTTATCCTTATATTTTAGTTTTCATCTTGAATTGTATCGAGTCACTACTAACCAAATGTTAATTTATCAGCCAACACAGCCTGTCTTTTGTTTGATTATTACAGAAAAGATACTTTAAATCCAATTTAAGTTTTGGATTTTGTCCAACTTTGAAGTTTGGCGAGTGAAACACAGCATACATATCAACCATCTCTTTTGTAGCCTCTAGCATACCTCTACCGCCCTCTATCATAATGTTTTTATATCGCTTTAGAATCTCAAAATTGTCTGATATAAAAACCTCTCTATTTTTCACCCTAAAAAGTGGAATATCCTTGTCAAAATCTTCTTTTCTTGAGTATATCAGTATATCTGGAGCTTTTCCGCTGCAAAGTCTTGCATCAAGTGTTGGTCTATCAATTCTCACAGTATTGCCACCTATCACTAACAGATCACATCTATCTCTAAATCTATGCACTAGCTCCCTTGATGTCTCATTCGTGATGATACCACCATCTATGACACCATTTAGACTCATGGCGAGCTTAAAAAACACAAAGTTACCCTTTTGCCACTTTAAAAATGGAGTTATCAACTCTTCACACTCTTTGCACTCTTTTAAAACCTCTACTTTTATGCCATGCTCTCTTAGGTAGTCTGCCCCTCCGACTGCTTTTGGATTTGTATCTCTCTTACCAATAACCACTTTTTTAAATTTTAACTCTTTTATGAGATGTGAGCAGGGTGGAGTTTTGCCGTAGTGGTTACATGGCTCTAGCGTTACATACAGAGTATAATTTTTAAACAAACCGTTATGATTTTTTATAAGATAGTCATGAATTTCGCTTGAATTTTTAAGTTTTTCTATTTTTTTGTCTTGAGTGAACTTGTAGTAGGCATCTTTGATAACCTCAACTTCTGCATGTGGGGCACCTGCTTTTGTGTGTGCCTTGCGGGATAAAATGGAGCCGAAATCATCACTTATCAAAGCTCCAACTGCGGGATTTGGATAGGTAAGTCCTTGATATTTCCAAGCCTCTTTCACAGCCAAAGTCATCAAGGAGTTATTCTCTACCATTTGTAGTAAGTTCTTGCCTTGTCTATATCTTCAATATCTATTTTGATATGTTCACCATCTTCTTCGATAACCTCTAAAACTTCGCCATCAAAAGAGTTTAGTTTGCCTATGATTTTGTCCGTATTTATGAGCTTTATCTTTATCTCTTCCCCAACACTTCCTCTAAAATGCTCTGCTTTTTTAAGAGGTCTTTCGATTCCAGGAGAGCTAACTTCTAAAGTATAAGCACCGCTGAGCGGAGGATTTAAATCTAAAATTGGAGATATGATACGAGATATCTTAGCACATAAATCAAGATTAACCCCGTCTTTTGCTGTTATATAGATTCTAAATATTCTATTTTCATTTTCACTGACAACTTCACTATCATAGTATAAAGCTCCATTGTCCTCAATGATACTTTTAATCGTCTCCATTTTTACCTAACTCTTTCTCTATCTTTTGAAACAATTCATCCATTCTATTTATCTCTTTGAGGCTCTTATCAAACTTGAAGTGAAAACTTGGGCAGCGAAACCAACCTTCAGCTTCCAAACAGTAGTTTTGAAGATGCCTGTTGACCTTTTTAAGATGAGTCAAAACATACTTTTTTTCATCCTCATCCAAAGCCATCTCATCAAGATAAACTTCTGCATCATATTTACCACGACTACAATTTACATCTACCACACAAAGACCTTGCAACATGGGGTCATTTAGCGAGGCGAATGCCTCTGGCAAAAGCTCCCTTAAGAGACTTTCGGTTCTTTGTATCTTTATACTTTTAGGCATATATATCTCCTATAGTGTAGCTTTCTCTTCTACTTCTTTAAAGCTCTCTATAAAATCGCCCACTTTTATATCGTGATACCCCTCTATGCCTATACCACACTCATACCCTTTAGCAACCTCTTTTACATCATCTTTAAATCTCTTAAGCGAGGATACTGTACTCTCATAAATGATGATACCATCTCTGATGAGTCTCACTTTTACTCCGCGGTTGATAGAGCCATCAGTTACGATACATCCTGCGATAGCTCCAAGTTTTGGCACCATAAATACTTCTCTTACTTGTGCTTGACCTATATTTTCTTCTCTTATCACTGGGCTTAACATACCAGCTATCAAATCTTTTACATCATCAATCAAATCATATATAACATTGTAAGTTTTTATCTCAACCCCGCTACTTTTTGCTTTCTCTTTTACGCTACCTGTTGGGCGAACATTAAAACCTAAAATGATACTGTTTTCACTTGCACTTGCCAATGCCACATCATTTTCTGTGATACCGCCGATACCAGAGCTTATAACATCTATCTTTGTCTCTTCTGTCTTGATTTTTTCTAGTGAGCCTTTTATAGCCTCTAGTGAACCACCGACATCAGCTTTGATGATAACAGGAAGACTTTTTAGAGCACCCTCTGCAATCATAGAGCTTAAGTCATCAATAGTCACTTTTGTTGATTTTGACAACTCTCTTTGTCTTAGATACTCTGCTCTCTTCTTGGCATACTCTTTGGCGATTTTATCAGTCGCAACTTTGACTAACTTTTCACCAGCTAATGGAACGGAACTGAGACCAAGAATCACAGCAGGCTCTCCTGGTTTTGCCTCTTTTATAGGCTTACCATTTTCATCCATCAACGCTTTTATCTTTCCATATGCCACGCCAGCTACAACAGTATCTCCAACTCTTAGAGTTCCATTTTGAACAACAACAGTAGAGACTGTTCCTCTTCCTTTTTCTACTGAACTCTCTATGACTGTGGCTTTTGCGTCTTTATCTGGATTTGCTTTAAGCTCAAGTAGTTCTGCTTGAAGCAGTAAAACTTCTAGTAACTCTTCAATCCCTTCACCAGTTTTTGCACTTATGTGTACAAATTCATGCTCTCCGCCCCAATCAACTGAAGTTATTCCAATTTCAGCTAATTGTGATTTTACCAAATCAGGATTGGCTCCCTCTTTGTCCATCTTATTTACCGCAACAACAATAGGAACACCTGCAGCTTGCGAGTGCTCAATCGCCTCTTTTGTTTGAGGCATGACACCATCATCTGCTGCGACTACAACGATAACGATATCGGTAACCTCAGCCCCACGAGATCTCATCTCCGTAAATGCTTCATGACCTGGAGTATCTATAAATGTGACATTTTTTTCATTTTTTTCCACCATGTAGGCACCTACATGTTGGGTTATTCCACCAGCCTCACCTGAAGCTACTTTTGCATTTCTTATATAATCCAATAGGGATGTTTTACCGTGATCCACATGACCCATGATGGTTACAACTGGTGTTCTCTCTATAGCATCTTCGTCTTTTTCATCTTCATACTGTCTGACATAATCAAACTCTTCTTGCTCGTCTATCGTAGTTACTTTAAGCTCAAAAGAGTCAGCCAATATCTCTATCGCATCTTTATCTAAAAAGTCATTTTTAGTAACCATAACTCCTAGAGTAAAAAGCTCTTTTATAACTTCACCTAAAGGCTTGTTTATCTTTTGGGCAAATTCATATACTCTTATATCTTCTGGGATTTCTATGGAGCTGATTAGTGTTGTGTCTTTATCCTCTACTCTTCTTCGTCTTCTTTTTCTTGATTGTCTTTTGATTCCTTGGTTTAGAAAACTAGATTTTTTGGTCGTTTTCATCTTTGAAGGGTCGATTTTCTTTCTTGGTTGCTCTTTTACCTCAACTTTTACACTAAAATCTGGCAACACAACCATCTCTTCTTCTAGCTCAGTCGAAATATCTCTCATTTGCAAATCAATATCTAGATTTATCTTTTGTGATTGACTGCCTTTGGATGAGGTTGTTTTTTTCGTCTTCTTTTTCTTTTTTGAGCCCTCCGACGGTGAGCCAAAGACAGACTCTAGGGTTGTTGATTTTTTTATACTGTTATAAGAGGCTTTTAGTGCTGATTTTACATCATCATTACTAAAAGATGATGTTTGCTGAACAGTTTTTTCAGGTTGGACTCTTCTTTTTTTCTTGACGATTACCAAACCTCTTCTTTTTCTGACATTTGCAGACAAACTTACCTTTTCTTCAACTTTTTTTAGCTTTTCTTCAATATTTGTCTCTTGAGTAGTTTGTACTGCTTCTGTTTTTGCTGTCGGCGCTACCTTTTTTGGTTCTTTTTGTCTCTTTGTATTCTCTTTGGCAACCTCTTGTGCTTCTGGTTTATCTTTAGCTTTAGGAGTCTCTTTTTTAGATGCTTTTTTTAGCTCTTTTTGCACCTCTCCTTTTTTTGGCTTAGATTTTTTTGGAGCCTCTTTTTGTACGGTCTCTTTTACAACCTCTAGGTTCTCTTTAGCTTTAGGAGTTTCACTCTTTTCACCTGTCAATATATAAGTCACCAAACTCTCTGCGACTTCAGGAGTCACACCACTTGACGGTGCTTTTGCTTCAAGCCCCATCTCCAATGCTTTTTCCACAGTCTCTTTGCTGGTGATTCCTAACTCTTTTGCGATTTCGTGTATGCGGATTTTACCCATTCGTACATAACTCCTTAAGTATTTTACCAAATTCTTCAATATTTTTAGATTTTATTCTAAATTTGTTTATCAGTATCTTTTTTATCTTTTTTTCACTATTTTTTATACATCTTTGACACATATAAAAACTTCTGCCCAACTTTTCATATTTTACAATTTCTCCATCTTTTGCTTGAAATCTATGTAAAATTTGTTGTGAAAATCTTCCTTGGCATATAACACACATGCGTGTAGGCTCTTTTGAACCTTGTATTGTATCAGAATTTAACTGTTTTTTCACTTACTCACTCTTTTTCTATGACATAACCGCTATTGTCCAACATAAATGTCTCAACTCTAAAAGCATCAAATTTGTCTCGTAGAAGGTTTTGGATTTTTTGTGCATCTTTTTCAAAACACAGAGTAAAAAATGACGAGCCACTTCCTGAAAGTGTGCTCATCAAAGCTCCATTGTCAAGTGCGATCTTTTGCACCATTTTCAACTCTGGCATAGCTTTCATTCTCCTGTCTTGATGCAGGCAATCTTCTGAAGCTACTCTTAACAAGTCCCACTTTTCACTAAAAAAAGCAGAGCTTAAAAGTGAAGCCCTTGAGATATTGTGAACTACGCACTCCATAGAGAAGTGTTTGCTTAATTGTGTTCTTGATTTTGCTGTTGACATTGGTGTATCTGGTATAACCATGACTGCTCTTAAGCTGTCTGGAATCTCTTTTTTTAATGTATATACTTCTGCATTTTCTACTACTGATGAGACAAATCCACCATACACAGCTGGTGCAATATTGTCTGGATGAGGTTCATAAAAAAGCGCACGGTTTAATACAATCTTTTTACTCGCTTTTATATCAGCCATCTCATAAGCACTTGCAATTGCACTTACAATCACTGCTGAACTACTCCCTAGGCCCCTAGAAAAAGGTATGTGATTTACAAATTCAAATCTAAATGTATCTTTTTTGTTTGCCAATTCTCTATAAATATCATTAAAAATCGATACAAAAAGATTGTTTTTTTTAAGCCTCTTGTTTGTTGCTCCCTCGTTTTTAATTGAGATACTATTGTAAGATGATCTCTTTATATGCACCTCATTATATAGACCGATTGCCAACCCTAAAGAGTCAAAACCAGGACCTAAATTTGCACTGGTTGCTGGGACTTTAATTATCACATTTTCTCCTTATACTGCTGGTAAGATATAGAGTGGATCACAGTTTTTAGAAAAACTCTCTTTCTCTAAAAAA
Organism: Campylobacteraceae bacterium; assembly: GCA_027013265.1. Taxonomy (GTDB): domain Bacteria; phylum Campylobacterota; class Campylobacteria; order Campylobacterales; family Sulfurospirillaceae; genus JAADIZ01. The sequence continues at coordinate 9,783 of JALUXQ010000023.1, forward strand.
TTAGGCAAACTAAATGTCTGTTTATACTCTTCTTTTGTAGTTTTCGTTAGAATCTTACCATCTTTTTTTACAAAATAGACTCTCTTAAGTGCTCTTATAGGACAATTATCATTAAACAAAAACCCATCACTTGCAAACATCTCTATCCCAAGAGTGATACTAAGTGTTTTTAGAAATATATAGGTCACTTTGATAGCCATAAAACTGCCTGGTCCATTTGCAAAATATATGCTGTTTATCTGATAATTTTGGATAATATCGTCAAAGACTAGAGGCAAGGCATCGCTGGTTTGCTCATTTTTAACATAACTCTTTATAAGCTCATTATCCCTATATATGCCCACCAATAGCGGTGATGAAAGAGCTATCACCAAAACATCAATTTTTATGCAAAAGCCTTTTGTGACTCAAAAGATTTCTCTTTGGCAATCGTTTTGATTTCATAATTTTTAGGGTCTTTCAGTATCTCTTTGGTGAGCTTATGGTTCAGGCTATGGCTTCCCGCAAATGATTTATAGTCCCCTATAACCATGGCTCCTAAAAGTGATAAATCACCTATGGCATCTAAGATTTTGTGCCTTACAAATTCATCTTTATAACGCAGTCCTTCTGGATTTAAGATTTTGTTATCATCGAGCACAACTGCATTTTCTAATGATCCACCAAGCGCCAAGCCTCTACTTCTTAGGTATTGAACATCTTTCAAAAAACCAAAAGTTCTAGCACGCGAAATCTCCTCTATGAAGCTCTGTTTACTGTATTCAAATTTATATTTTTCTGTGCCAATGACTGGATGATCAAAATCTATAGTAAAGTCATAGGTCGGCTTTGAAGATGGAGTGACTTTTGCATACTTATCTCCATCACGCACTTCAACTTCTCTTTTTATTATCAAAAATGACCTATTTTCATCTAGCACTCTTTTGCCAGCTTCATCTAAAAGCATACAGAAACTTGCACTACTCCCATCCATTACCGGAACCTCAGAGCTATCAACTGTAATTCTTAGATTGTCTATTCCATAAGAGTAAACAGCAGATAGAAGATGCTCGATAGTTGAGATATAGTATTCACTGTTCCCGATTACGGTTGCCATTTGTGTATTTACTACATTCTCAGGCGATGCTTTTACACTCATACCTACATCACTTCTACAAAAAAGTATGCCTGTATTTGACTCCATAGGCTCAAGTATTATCTTGACTGGCTCACCCTTATGAAGTCCGATACCTACACTTTCAACTCTATCTCTTATCGTAGTCTGTTTGATACTATATCCTTAAACCTTTAAAAACATACTGTTTCAAAGCAAAAATAATTCCTAAAATTATACTGTATTTTTGCTTTTATTTTCTATCTATCAGCTTTTTAGATGATTTGACGATATCAAATATATTTGTTTTCATCCATGATTTATCCATCCACTCTTCTGGTCTCACCTCAACACCTTGCACTAAAACTCCAAAGTGAAGATGATCCCCTAGTGCAAGACCAGTGGCTCCCGTGTTTGCTATCGCTTGGTCTTTTTTTACAATATCTCCAACATTAACCAAAAAGCTTGAACTATGTCCATATAGAGTATAAAGCCCTAGCCCATGATACATAATCAAATTATTTCCATATATGCCATTCATATCTGCATACACTATCGTTCCGCTATTTTGTGTTCTGATTTTAGCTCCTGCGATGCTAGCCAAGTCTAGCCCTAAATGGTATGCAGAGCTTATCTGGTTTTCACCATAACTATAAAAACGATGATCTCCAAAACTAGCAACTGCTGCTCCATTTTTGAGTGGATAAAATCTGTTTTGATAAAAATCACTAATCATAAAATTATCTGTTTTGGTAGTCATTTTTTCTATCAAATCTTCATTTTTCTTTCTTAGCTCTTCATTTACATATTTGAATTTTTCTATCTTTGTAGCGCTACTTAAACTAGGTTTGGTTTGTTCAACCAAATCACTAATCTTCCCATCCAGGAAATTATCTTTGAGCTTTATGTTAGAAATTCTATATTTTTTATTCATCAAATATAGTCTGACTGGCACTTTGCTCATATTTCCTGCGTCATCGGTTGCCACGATATAAGCCCTGAACTTTTTTTGTTCAACTGGCCAAGCTATAAGTGATATATAGTATCCACTCTTGTAAAATGGTGTCGGATAGTATTTTTTACCAAAATTTGTGCTGATATACAACTCTTTTAGATTTGCGTCTGTTGCCTTAAATATCACAACCGCAGCTCCACCCTTTATAATTTTATATGAATTATTTACCACAAAAAGCTCTGGTCTTCTTCTATCTATCTTTATCTTGACTGTTTTTGTTGTACTATTTCCTGATAGTAAGTTCCACTTGCTGCTATCAGTTACTTCTATGCTGAGTTGAAAAATCTTCTTTGTACTAACAAAGCCTGTTCTTGGAAATGTGATCTCTATTTTCTGTTTTTTTGCTATTTTTGTATATACTTTTTTAAGCAGCAATACGCTGTTCTTTCCATCGCTCAATGTGATTCTAACAAATTTTATACCGCTGTCATCGCTTAGATTTAGCTTAAGAGGTTTCTTTAAATTCCAGTTTATAACACTTTTCATCCCGATTTTTGGAGGATTTCTTTCAAACATAGATGAGCTATAGATAAAACCTAGTGCTGCTATGATTATTATCAGTAAAATAGAGATAATGATACCAGATGAGCCAACTCTTTTTGTTTTTTTAAACTTGTTCATTTTTATATATTCCTTAATTTTTTTAATATTTTATCTTTTACTTCTTTTAAATCACCATGTCCAACTTCAAAACCAGCTGCATTTTTATGACCTCCGCCATCAAAATAGTTAGCTAAAGGGGTGACATCAAAGTCATCTTTGCTTCTTAGTGAAATTTTAAAACTACCGCTTTTTTCTTCTAAAATCATCACAGCAACTCTAACATTTACCATATCCCTTAGGATATTTATGATGTTTTTTGTATCAAATCTTTTAGCACCAGTACTAAGTAGTATTTGAGTACTTATATAAACAAAAGCAACTTTTGCTTCAAAATATAGTTCAAAATTACTCAAAACAAACCCTAGCAATCTCATCTTTGCCAAAGAGTTTCTACTCTTTAAAAAAGTAGCGATTTGAGTGGGATTTGCACCAAACTCTACCAGCGTAGCAACATCTTCAAATGTTTTTTGTGTCAAATTTGAATAAGAAAAAAAACCACTGTCTTCGACTACTGTCGTATATAAACAAGTAGCACTCTGCTTTGAAATCTTAACACGGTTTTGAACTAGCAAGTCATACACCACCATACCAGCACTTACTCTTTGAATATCCACTATGTTTATATCGCCAAAATTCTGATTTGTAAAATGGTGGTCTATATTGATAAGCACATAATCACCCCTATCAATCTTCAATCTATCAAAACTGCCACAATCACAGCTGACCACCAAATCAAAAAAATTTGGGACTCTATTTTTTATTTTGTCAATATTAGGCAGAAAATCAAACTTGTTAGGCAACTCTTTTGTAAAATTATATAGTGAAACTTTACGATTTAACCTTTTTATAACATCATAAAGAGCTAACACGCTACCTAGCGTATCACCATCGGGATTGGCATGTGAGACCAGCAATACATGTTTTGCATTTACTATCTTTGACCAAGCCTTTTTGTACATACTCTGCCTTTATTGCTCAACTAAACAATAGAATTATATCTATTAAGCTATGAAAAGTTCATTAAGTAGAGCAAATTTTACTGTCATAGTAGAAGTCAAGTTAATTTCTTGCAGTAGTGATAAATTCATTCATTTTTTGATTTAATACCTCAGACATTTCATACAACTCTTTTGCCATATCAGATAATTTTTCCATCATAAGACTAGAGTCTTTAGTTGTGCTTTCAACTATACGAGTACCCTCTGCAATAGTTTCTATAGTTTGAACAACTTTTTTACTCTCTTGCAAATTTTTACCAGATATATCTTTTGCATCACTAATGATTTCTATACTCTCTTTAATTTTCATACTTATTGATTGATTAATTGTATTGATATTATTCATAGATGTTGCCTGAACAGCTATCTCACCTACTGTTTCAATAATACTTTCAGAAAGTGCACTTATCGTCACATCACTCACTTTTAAAGAGTTTTGTGTTCTTTCAGCAAGTTTTCGCACTTCATCTGCCACTACAGCAAAACCTCGACCGTGCTCACCTGCGCGAGCTGCTTCAATTGCAGCATTCAATGCTAAAAGGTTAGTTTGCTCTGCAATATCTGATATAGTGACTAATATACCTTTTATATCTTCAATTTGCGCCTTTAACCCCTCTACATGTATAGAAAATTCATTTGTATTTTGTGCTACTTCGTCCACTTTATTAAAGACATCCATGCTATCTTTATTGACATCAAGAAGAGCACTTGTTGCGGCATCAATCTTCTTAAATGAGATTTCAGTATCAAGGAGACCTTTATTGACAGTTGTATTTATATTTGTATTGTCAATTATCATTTTATCAATCAGTACAGCACTCGTATCTACCTCTTTTTTTTCTTTTTTGGAAAGTTCTAAAAGATGTGAAGCCATAAGTGTATTTTTTTGTGAATTTTCTTTAACAACAGAAATGACATCTCCTATTTTTTCTAAAAAATAGTTCATATGATTAGATACTTCTCCAATCTCATCTTGAGAATAAATAGTAACTCTTTTTGTTAGGTCAGTACCAATATCATTTAACTCTTGAATGAATTTTTTTAAAGGTTTAGAGACAATTAGCTTAGAGATATACATGATTACAATATAAAGAAAAATTAAAAAAATAATAGATGCAATAGTAAGTGAAAGTATGAGATTTTTTGCATCTTTGATACTGTCAGAAATATCAATATCCATGCTTGCCCCACCCAACATATCGCCTACTTGTACCTGATGACACATTAAACAGTTCGTTCCTTGATAATTTTTTGAAGCGATAAAAGGATAAACCACATGTAGTGTTGATTTATCACCACGGTGAATAACTTTTGTTTGAATCTTTTTTGTTTGAATACTTCGCATGTCAAGTACACTTACAGGTCTTTCAATGTCTAGGCCTTTGCCATAATCTTTACTCACTTGCTTAGTTCTAAAGACATGAAATGAATTCACATTGTCCAAATCTGACATCTTCCTAAAAAATAATTTACGAGAGTTTTTATCACTTATTGAGCCTGTTAGCATAAGCATATTTAAAGCTCCGATAGAGCTTTGAGAAACAGCAATTCCTTTTTTTGTTACTGATTTAATCACCATTTTATTAATAATATAATCTAGAGAAATACCCACAGCTAACATACTTACAAACAAAACAGACATGATTACCATCTGTACTTTTGTAGCAACCCGCAACCTTCTCCAAAGTAACTTCACAACTATTCCCATTTAAATTCCAAATTTGTCAAATACAGTTGTATCACAAAAATGCTTAAGGACTCCTTTGTCCTTCCATTAATATCCATTTAAAAAATCAAGAAACCATATACTCTCAACATCTATCAACATAATAAAATGTAATTTTTACATAAGTTATGATCTTATAAATATCGAAGCAAAATTTAAAGCGTTATCTTATTCTTTGAGCCTTTAGTGTAAAAACACACACCTGCTATCTCTTCTTTATCTACTTGTCCAATATCAAGTAGTTTTCTAAATCTTTTTTTGCTCTCATCATCAAAACTCACATCTATATCTTCATAACTTTGTGGTCTTTTTGAGATTAGATTTAAGATTTCATCTTGTGAAAAACTATGTTTTGCTCCATCATAATCTTTTCTATATGCTAAGCTCACATGTAGATTTTCTATCAAGTTTGCAAGCTCTTTGAGTCTATCCATACTCACTTGTTTGACTCTATAAGCTGGCGGTCTGTCAATTGTACTTATATCTACTCTAGTCGGCTTTATACCATTTAAAACAATATTTAGTTTTTCAAACTCTTCCTCTTTGTCATTAATCCCTTCAACCACTAAAATCTCTATAACCAAAGAGCCTCTAAAACTATGTGAAAAGCTTTTTATAGACTCAATAATGCTATTTAAATCTATGTCACTGTAAGGTCTATCTATCTTTTTAAAACACTTGGGGCTCGCACAATCAAGCGATAGTTTTACAATATCAATTTTTTCGAGAGTTTTTTGTATCTTTTTATCAACGATACTGGCACCATTGCTTAAGATGAGTAGTTTGTGGCTCTGTTTTATCTTATTTATTTCAGTAACAAGATTATCAAGATATGGATAGAGAGTTGGTTCACCATTTGCTGTTATCGTTATGACATCTATGTTACTATGCTTTACAAGAGCCTCTTTAAGAGAGTTTATCACATCTTTGACAGGCACAACATCCTGCATCTTTTTGATTGGTTTTGCACCCTTTAACTCGCAATATACACAATCAAAATTACACTGTTTGAGTGCTGGACTCAAATCAATCCCTAAAGATTTGCCAAACCTTCTGGAATTGACTGGTCCAAAAATTATCTCACTCATAGGTTTTTTGTTTTATCTTGAACTGATTTTATAAAATATTTTGCATTCTCAACTGGAACATCAGGTAAAATCCCATGACCTAGGTTGAAGATATGTCTTCTGTTTTTCATCACTTTGACAACTTTTTCTATCCCTTCATCTATAGCTTTTTTACTATAAAGTCTTGTAGGTTCCATATTGCCTTGAAGCACATATTTATCTCCCAACTTCTCTTTTGCCAACTCCATAGGTGTTGACCAATCTACTCCAAAAACATCAAAATCACCATCTATCTTATCCAAATATCCGCTGATGCCTTTTGGAAATACGATTATCGGAGTATCAGGATAGTTTGACTTCAAGAAACTAGCCAACTCTTTTATATAGTTCCAGCTAAACTCAAAATAGGCACTCTCCTCAAGAGCTGATGCCCAAGAGTCAAATATCATGGCAACATCAATTCCACTTTCGATCTGGTTTTGCATATATAACTTAAGTGTGTCTGTCACTTTTTCAAGAAGAGCATGCATTAACTTAGGCTGTGTATAAATCAACTTTTTGACCTGCGCATAAGTCTTTGTGCCTTGCCCCTCTATCATATAAGTTGCAAGTGTCCAAGGAGCTCCACAAAAGCCTATAAGAGCTTTGTCTGCTGCTAGTTTTCCTCTTATGAGTTTAATAGTGTCATATACATATTTTAAGTTTTTTGCTGCCAATTGAACATCTAACTTTTCCACATCTTCAAAAGAGGTGATAGGATTACCAAAAACAGGGCCTTCACCTTTTACAAACTTTAAATCCATACCCATCTCAAGTGGTACGACCAAGATATCACTAAACATGATTGAAGCATCAACACCAACAATATCAACTGGCTGAAGCGAAACTTCACAGGCTTTTTGCGGATCTTTACAAAGAGATAAAAAATCTCCCGCCTTGCTTCTTACTTCCATATACTCTGGCAGATATCTACCTGCTTGTCTCATCATCCATACTGGTGTATAAGGGGTTTTTTTTCCCTTACAAGCATCTACAAAAATTTTACTCATCTAGTGTCCTTAGTTTAAATTATTATCCTTCTGTCTCTATCCATTTTAGAGCGATTCTTACTGCATTTGTGGCAGCTCCAACCCTTATCTGATCAGCACAACACCAAAGGTGTAAGATATTGTCCCTATAGATATCTTTTCTGATTCGCCCAACATATGTCTCATCTGTATCTGTTGAGATAATTGGCATAGGATACTCGTTTTTACTAGGCTCATCAACTACAACTATACTTGGTGAGTTTCTCAAAATCTCTCTAGCTCTGTCCGCGCTAACGGAGTTATTAAAGTGGATAGTGATGTCTTCACTATGGCTTCTTAGTATCGGAACTCGCACACAAGTGGCACTCACCTCTACATCCTTATGGAGAATTTTTTGGGTTTCATTGACCATCTTCATCTCCTCTTTTGTGTAGTCATTATCTCCAAAAACATCTATGTGGGGTATAACATTTAGTGCAATTCTATGCTGAAACTTCTCTACTCTACTCTCATCCAATTTAAAAGCAAAAAAGTCTTGCATCTGAGTAACAAGCTCCGCCATCCCCTCTTTGCCAGCACCGCTTACTGCTTGATAGGTACTGACATCTACTCTTTTGATATCAAATGCATCATCAAGTGGCTTTAAAATCTGCACCATCTGTATGGTTGAGCAATTTGGATTTGCTATGATTCCCCTGTTTTTCCAAGCACCGATATCCTCAGGATTGCACTCTGGGACAATGAGCGGAACATCACTATCCATCCTAAAGTGGCTTGTATTGTCAATCACCACAGCTCCTGCCTCTGCTGCATATGGAGCAAATTTGGCTGAAACACTTCCGCCTGCACTAAAAAAGGCGATATCTATCTCTTTCTCTTCAAAAACATCTTGAGTCAACTCTAAAACTTTGTAATTTTTACCTTTAAACTCAACTTCCAAACCAACACTCTTTGCACTTGCGAGTGGAAAAAGCTCTCCAACTGGAAAATTTAAATCTTCTAGAACTCTGCACAACTCTTCGCCAACTGCCCCTGTAGCACCCGCTATGGCTACATTATACTTTCTCATTTTTAACCTCTATCTTGTATTTTTCAATTTTGTTAATTATCGCTTTTTTACTCATTCCTAACACTTTACCAGCCTCATTTATGTCAAATTCAACACTTTGAAGCACCTCTTGTATCAACTCTTTTTCCATACTATTTATACTTTTATTGCTACTCCTGCTATCTAAAAAGAGATCTTTTTCGCTTATCTTTTCTTCATCACTTAAAATTGCAGCTCTTTCTACTACAGATATCAGTTCCCTTATATTTCCTGGCCAATCATAACCCAATAGTGCAAGTTCTGCCTCTTTTGAGAAAACTCTACTTGATAAGTCATATTTTTCAATCACATCCTGCAAAGTCTTTCTAGCAATCTCTAAAATCTCATCTCTTCTTTGTTTTAATGGAGCTATTTTTATAGGGATTGTGTTTAGTCTAAAATACAAATCTTCTCTAAATTTACCCTGCTCTATCACCTCTTTTATGTCTGCATTTGTAGCTGAGATGATCCTCACATCTACTGGTATCGGCTTAATTCCACCTACCCTATACACTACCCTCTCTTGCAATACTCGCAAAAGTTTACTCTGAAGTGCTACTGACATTTCAGCTATCTCATCTAAAAATATCGTCCCTTTATCTGCTAATTCAAAATATCCCTTTTTGTCAGCAATCGCATCTGTAAAAGCACCTTTTACATAACCAAAAAGCTCACTTTCTAGTAAATTTTCTGGGATTGCAGCCATATTTATCGCTATAAAATTATTTTTTGCCCTTGTTGAATTTTTATGAACATAGTTTGCAAACAGCTCTTTTCCAACACCGCTTTGACCCAAAAGCAAAACACTAGCATCAGTCTTCGCTGCTTTTTTCGCCAATGACAAAGATGCCTCTAAACTACTTGAAGTCCCTAAAAAAATTCTATTTTCACCCTTTTTACTCTCTATCTTTTTTGGTATTTTTGCTCTAATTTTTACATTTCTTTTTATCGCATCAACTAGAGTATCGATTTCAAATGGCTTTGTTAGAAAATCTTTCACACCAAGCCTAACTGACTCAATGGCTCTATTTAGCGTGGCATTTCCTGTGATGACTATGATATCAAATCTATTATCCAATTTTTTAACAAACTCTATGCCATCCATACCAGGCATATTGATATCTGTGATAACCAAATCTACACTATTATCTATCTTTTTTAAGGCATCAAGAGCATTTTTATAGCAAACAACTTTGAATTCGTCATACTCTTTTAGAGCAAATTCGAGTGATTTTCTCATATTTATGTCATCTTCTACGATAGCTATTTGCATAATACTTCCGATTGTTGGTTATTTTATTGCATTAAAATAGATATATTAGCGAAATCATCTTTAAAATCTACTATAAATCTCGTAGGTACTATTATCAATTCAACTTCATCCTTGATAGAATGTAGTGTTGAAGTGCTTTGAGATGTGATTTTTGAGCCCACTTTATAGAAGCATGGAAGGATTTTAAAGAAGTTTTTATTTAGTCTTGTAAGCTTGGAGTCATACTTTTTTGAAGAGACTAAAACTTTGCATTTTGAGGCAACTTTTCCAGTAAAAGGCACCACAAGAGGAGCTATGTTTTTCTCCTCATAAATCAAAGCTTTATCTAAAGTGACACTTCTGTATGAAAACCAGAAAGTGTCACTTGATAGGATGTTGCTTATTATTAAAACTAGTAAGAGAAGATTTCTTTCCACCTAGCTCCACTCATTTTAAGTTCCATTCTTACAGTATATAACCCATCTTTGTATGTGTTTTCAGTTACATTTGCATTTTTAACCAATCCATTTACTTGGGTTACGATACGAGAGTCTTTCAAAGCTGCATCTTTTACTGTCTCTTTTGCATTTACTTTGATACCAAAAAGTTTCTCACCAAGCTGACGATACGCATCTGTCACGGCTGCCCTTTTTGCAAGAGCGATAGCTTGAGCTGGTGAAATTGTATTCATAGGGGCAATTCCTTGTCCATAAACTACAAACTCTTTTTCTGGCATATTCTTGATTTGATCAAGCCTCTCATTTTTTATAACTTTAGCAATCTGTTTATCGCTTACCTTTTGAACCACAACCTGTCTGATGATTTTTGTCTTTGGTGCTGGCTGTGTACCTACACCATTACATCCTGACAACAAAATCAATGCACCCACGCTTGAAATAACTAAAACCATAAACTTACTCATAGCATACCTTTATAATAATTTTCAGAGTATAAGCAACTCCTATTCCAAAATACTCTCTTCTCCTAAAATATCAATCTCTTCAGGCTCTTTTTTAGGACATCTTGCGATACTTGCTACTATATCATCGCCCGAAACACTTACAACTTTAACCCCGCTTGTATTTCTTCCTGCTTTTCTGATAGTTTGCATATCAACTCTTATCATCTTTCCACTGCTTCCAAGTGCCATCAAATCTTTGTTTTCATCAACGATAACAACACCCACTAAGTCTTTGGTTTTAGGAGTCAACTTCATAGCTATCACTCCCTTACCACCTCTTTTTTGCAAGCGATACTCTTGTGCTGTTGTCCTCTTTCCTATACCTTTTTCACTGACTGTCAAGAGTTCATCTTCTTCACTAAATATCACAGTTGCACCAACTACTTCATCATTTTTCTCTTTAAATCTGATGCCAGTCACCCCTCTTGCAGTTCTGCCTAACTCTCTAGTGTCGTTGATATCAAATCTTATACACATTCCTTTTTTTGTAACTATAAAGAGGTTTTGGATATCTTTTGTCGCTATCTTGGCAGTGACAAGCTCATCATCATCATCTAGTGTTATGGCTCTAACACCCACTGATCTTATGTTCTTAAATTCAGCTAGATTTGTCCTTTTTACTATACCATTTCTTGTGAAAAATGCCAAAGATTTATCTTCACTAAAGTCAGTAGTCGGGATTATCTCCATTATCTTCTCATCAGCATGTAGCTGGATGAGATTTACCACAGCTTTTCCTTTTGCAGTTCTGCTTCCCTCAGGTATCCTATACACCTTCAACCAGTATAATTGTCCACGGTCAGTTACAAACATCAAGGTATCATGAGTGTTTGAAACGAAAAAGTTCTCTATAAAGTCATCATCATAAGTAGTAAGTGCTGTTTTGCCTTTACCACCTCTTTTTTGTTTTTCATATGATTTTAGAGGAACTCGTTTTATATAACCTCTGTGAGTGATAGTGACAACCATAGGCTCATTTGGAATCAAATCTTCTATATCTATATCATCATAATTATCTTCTATCTCGGTGATACGAGGTGACTTGAACTTCTCTTTTATCTCTATGAGCTCTTTTTTGATCAAGTCATTTAAGATAGTTTCGCTTTTTAGTATAGAGTTTAATCTCTTCATCTCTTTTTTAAGAGCAGCTAGTTCATTTTCTATCTTCTCTCTTTCAAGTCCTGTGAGTCTTTGGAGTTTCATATCCAAAATTGCACTTGCTTGAATCTCACTCAAACCAAATGTAGAGACTAAGCCTTCTTTCGCATCTTTCG
>JALUXQ010000024.1 GCA_027013265.1 Campylobacteraceae bacterium
ACGATAGTCTGAAAATGAAATAATTTGGAGATAAAAAATGTCGCCTCCTTGCCTAGTTTTGAGGGTATAGAAAAGAGACTGTTTTGTTTGTCATACTCCATATCCTGCAAAGAGTACAAAAGGTCAAATCCAGCCACCCAATATGTCACTCCAAGGCATAACATCACCGACCATATAGGAATATCGCCTCCTATTGCCACAGCTCCAGCAATGGGTGCCAAACCCAAAGATAGACCCAAAATCAAATGTGCAGTTTGAGAAAATCTCTTAAATATAGAGTATCCGCCTAGTATCGCTAAAATCGGAAAAGAGAGATAAAAAGCAAGTGAGTTTATAAGATAGGCAACCACTATAAAAGTTAGTGCATTTAGAGCGATAAAAATCTTGAGATTTTTTTCACCTATTTTTCCATTTACACTAGGTCGATTTGCAGTTCTTGGGTTATGCCTATCTATATCCCTATCAGCATATCGGTTAAAGCTCATGGCAAAATTTCTAGCGCTAACTGCCGCCAATAGACCCAAAATAAACAACTTCCAACCAAACCACATAGTACCATTTAACTCAGCCGAATAGACAATCATAGCTATAAATATAAACGGCAGAGAAAATATAGAGTGTTTAAAGACGATAAGATCACCAATATCTTTTAAAGTATCAAAAATTTTTTTCATTCTAAATTCTACTATAATTGAGTTTAAAAGTGTTATAATTTATCAAAAATAGAAAGAGAGCAATAAAAAAAGATGAAGATAACAGCACTATTAGGTGCAACAGCATCTGGGAAAACTGCAAAATCACTGCAATTAGCACTTGAGCTTGACGCATATGTACTCTCACTTGACTCACTTAGCATATACAAAGAGATAGATATCGCCTCAGCAAAACCAACTCCAAAAGAGCGTGGAGATATCTTACATTTTGGAATAGATGAGATATACCCAAATGAAGATTTCAATGTCTCTATCTTTTTTGATATATTTAAAAAAGCCAAACAAAAAGCTATAGAAGATGGTAAAAACCTCATAATAGTAGGTGGCACTGGTTTTTATCTAAAATCACTAATAAGTGGACTAAGTAGCAAACCAAAAATATCATCAAAGACAAAAAAAGAGGTGCAAAAAATCATAAAAAACTTAGATAATGCATATAACATCATAAATAAAAATGACAAAACATACTCACAAAAGATATCTAAAAATGACTCTTACAGGATAGAAAAATGGCTAGAGGTTTTTTTAGAAACAGGTGTGCCTGCGAGTCTATACTACAAGCAAAATCAACAGCCTCCTCTCATAAAAGAGTTAGATATCTTAGAGATAAATATCCCAAAAGATCTACTTAGGCAAAGAGTAGAGTTAAGAACTAAAGAGATGATAAAACAGGGTTTGATAGATGAAGTTATCTACCTTGAAAAGACCTATACAAGAGCTCCAAACTCGATGAAAGCCATAGGCATAAAAGAGACGCTAGAATTTTTAGACGGGTTAATAAACAAAAAAGAGTTAGAAGAAAAAATCATACTAAACACTATGAAACTTGCCAAAAGACAAAAGACTTTCAATAAAACTCAGCTTGTCACTAAAGCAATTTAATACAACTACATATACTAAAATAGTTTTAGGCTGTCGCTACAGAGTTTGGTCCATGAATTTTTTGTTTTTTGTGATGAGCAAATTTTAAAGTATTTTTTTGCCTCTTTTGGTTGTTTTAGTTTTATGGAGATTTCTGCCAACTCATATAAAACTCTTGATTTGTATCTACCTTTTAGTTTTTTCTTGTTTAATTTTATCGCTACTTTTTTGGCGTTCTTGTACCTTGTGAGTCTTTTTAGAGCATCCATATATCTTAGCTCTATCTTTGGTGTATAGGCAGATAGTTTGTATCTATTTTGTAGATTTATAATCTTTTTTGCATACTTAATCAAAAGCACATCATCTCTTTGGCTCTGTGCATAGTTGACAACTTTATAGTAAGAATTCATATTTTTTACATCGTTTGCCCATTTTTTATCCAGTTGCAACAATATATCAAGTGCCTTACTGTACTCTTTATTTGAAAAATATGCATCAAAAATAGCTCTATAGCTTGAAGCTGAGATTGGTTTTTTAGCAACTTTAGAGAGAGTAAAAAGATCAGTTTTTAGATCGATAACTTTATCAAATTCTCTGAGTTTTGAGTCAATTTGTATATTTTTTTGCAACCATTTAAATTTTTCTACAAAATTATCACTCTTTAAGCCATCGAGTGCAAGAAGTTGTGCTTTTTTGTATCTAGCAGTCACTACAAAGCACTTATAGAGCATATCTTCATTGTCAACCTTGTAGATATCAAGCTTATACCTCTCGACCAAGTTAACAGCCTTTTTGCACTGCTTTGTCTTTAAGCTGTCAAACAACAAAACTGTAGCTGCACTATTTATAAGGTTTTTTCCTTTTGTTGAATTTTTATCAATTGCAGTTTTTATCAAATCTTGCATATCAAGAACTTTTTGATATCTCTTCTGCTTCAACAACAGCTTAGCTTTTGCCAAAACTGCTTTGTCTTTTATGTCATTATTGTACTTCGATATCAGCACATCATAATACTTGGCAAGTTTTGTTTCATTTGTTTCATTTAATTTGAAGAAAAGTTCATCAATCGCCCTATTTACTTCTGCGATATAGACTCCATCGCTATACAGCTTTTTATACTTTTTATATCTATCATATGCTCTGTTTATCTCGTTATCTTTAGCGTACCAATCTCCACTCTCTTTTAAAAGTAGTTCTCTTGTGTCTAGTTCATTTTTGTTTATATTTTTAAGGAGTAGATCGTTAATTGTAGCAGCGACTCCATATAGTCCATTATCAGCCAGTTTTTGGGCTAACTTATGAGATTGGTCTTTGTTCTTTAAGAGATATGATTTGTTTGCATTCAGAACTTTTAAGAGGTAGTTTTTTGCCTCTTGAATTTTCCCTAAATTGATATTTGAAGTTGTTAATTTTATAGCAGCAAGTGACGCTATATCTAAATCTTTGGCACTGTATAGGACATCTTGATAGAGTTTTATGGCTTTTTGTTTTTTATTTTTATCAAACAGAGAATCAGCAAAAAGTAGGATAGCTTTTTTTGTGTATGGACTATTTTTGTGCTCAGTCACCAGTATATCTAAAAAATAGTTTACATCTGCATTTGAGCCAGATCTAAGGTAGCTCTTGACGAGTATCAGAAGTATCTGTGGAATATTCGAGTTTGAAGAGAATTCTCTCATCCAAGTTTTGCTGATAGATGCAACATCTGCATTTGTATAGTTATTGTTTATTGGAGGGATATTTTTTTCTATGGATTCGTCCAATGCTTTGAGTTTATATAGCAGAATATCGCTTTTAAATATACTATTTGGATATAGTTTTAAGACTCTATTGCTATCTTGAACAACTCCTTCAAAATCACCTTTTTTTAACTCTTTTTGTATGTCAAGATAGTAATTAATATCTTTACTTTGTGCATATGCTATCGGTGCTCCGTTTAAATCAACCGGACCGACATAAGGCTTCATATACTTGTCGTAAGTAATAGGGAAATTTATGCCATCACTTTTGGAACTTTTTCCAAAAGGTGTCTCTGTGTATAGTAAAATAACCCAGTGTTTTGTACTTTTTTTTGCAACTTCCTCTAAAACATCTCTGTTTTCATATAAAACTTGGTTAACAGGAATGAGTCTTGAGTAAACTTTTGGGCTTATCTTTATATAGAACTCTTTTTGTCTCTCTAAAAAATCTATATCTACAATTCTTAGATTTTTCTCTTTGATTGGTGTTCTTACTATCTTTTTAAATTGACATATATAGTTCTTTTTATCAAGCTTTAACGGAACCACTCTACAATCAACTGGTTCGCTGTCGATGATATGTAAAATTGCATATGGAAGCCCACTCTCTTTTGCACTGTTAACATATATATTTAAAGCAAAAAGCTGTATTGTTGCCAAGAGTATTGATATGATATATTTCATAAGGAGTATTATATCATATTAGAAGGATTAGGATTATTACTCCACCAAGTAACTACATCAAAAGTTGAGTTAGTTACTTGGTGGAGTAATAAATGGGACAGGCTACTTTAAATCAATTTTACTATCTTTTTTACTTTTTCTAAGAATCTTTGTGATTTTTAGTTGGGAATCTTACTTAAATAATTTTTTTAATTAAGTCAAAATTTAAGATAGTTTGTGTAATAATTCACCCGTCATAATTGAAAAAGTCGCACCCAGTAGGCGAAAGTTTTAGGTGTGACTTTTTTACTTGTTGTTTGATTTGGCATGGAATTATTGAGGCTAATCTAATACCCACTTGATTTTATCAGCTCTGTTACAACCGAGAGTATCGGTTGTACAAAAATTGATGCTGCTACGGTAAAAAAAAGTGTAATTCCTACTATTGTTTTTATAGGTGTTGATGAGTTTGCTATATATATATTGCCATCTTCTGTGATCGGGTCTTTTAAAAACATATATACTATGAGTTTCATGTAATAATAGATGGCTATTGCACTATTTATCACCATAATCACAGCGAGTACTACATGTCCACTATTTATGACTGAGCTTATCAAGTATAGCTTACCCCAAAATACTGAAAATGGTGGCATTCCTGCCAATGTAAACATAAAAATTGCAAAAAGTGTTGCCATCATAGGGGCTACTTTTACCATACCTGAAAATTTGGTAAATGGATGCTGATATCTTGAACCCCATAGATTTTTCTTGTGTCTCGCAATCCAAAGCATAGTAAATGCACCGATATTTGTAAACATAAATAGTATCCAGTATAGGAAAATAGCTGAGTTTGCCTGTGTTCCTCCAACCATGATAGCGGTCAATACAAACCCTGCATGAGCGATCGAACTAAAAGCTAGCATTCTCTTGACATCTTCTTGTACTAGGGCTGTTATATTTGCTAGAGTCATAGTCAAAACTGCCAGAAAAATCAAAATATCTTGCACCCACTGTATCTGTGATGATAAAAATATATCAAAAAATCTAATAGCGACGACTAAACCAGCGATTTTTGGAACAACTGACATATATCCTGCAAGTGGAGCTGAACTTCCCTCATAGACATCTGGTGTCCAAGTATGAGTTGGCACTATAGAGAGCTTAAACCCTAAAGCCATAAGCATGAAGACGACACCTGCGAGTGTAAATGCTCCTGGTGCAAAACCTCTTGAGACTAAAACTTTGGATATAACTCCTAGCTCAATACTGCCAGTCAAGGCATAGAGTATAAGCGAAGCCATGGCAAAAAATCCAGCGGCTAATGCCCCCATAGTAAAGTATTTTATAGCTGCTTCAAAAGCTTTGTTTCTATTGTGTAATGCTATCAAAGTATATAGCGCCAAACTAGCAGTCTCTAATCCTATGAAGATAAGGATAAGGTTGTCAGTCGCCACCATAAATTGAAAACCAACTATCATAAATAAAAACAGAGCATAATACTCCGCCTTTTTAAACTCTTTAAATGGTTTATTGCTGAGTGCTGTTATGATAAATAGTGCCGAAGATATAAGTATGATGCCTTGAGCTAACATGGACATACCATCGACCAACATGACACCAAAAAAACCTCTACTTGGCCCATTTAAGCCTATAAGTGCTGTAAAATCTAAAAATATAAAAAGTAGCGTAAACATTACAAAAAAACTTTTATCAAGTCTCTTCGTAAACAGATCTATACAGATGATAGCCAAAGCACCAAATGCTAAAATTGCCATCGGGGTTAATGTAGCTAGGTTTAGAGTTGCTATTTTTATTGATATAGGATTTAACATTATTTTGTACCCCCTATGCTATTTACTTTTAGCAGAAATTTTTTCGTATCTGGTAATAGTGCTTTTCTCTCCATGGTCTGAATCGTCTTTCTTACACTCATGTCGATTGTCGTAAGAATCGGTTTTGGATAGACTCCAAGAATCACTACAAGGGCAACAAGCGGTATAAGAGCTGCAAACTCTCTTTTGTCCAAATCTTTTAGAGTTTTGTTCTCTTCTTTGACAACTTTTCCAAAAAAGGACTTTCGGTATAGAGTGAGCATATACACTGCTCCTAGGATTATCCCACTTCCTGCGATAACTGTTATCTCCCAACTAACTCTATAGAATCCGAGCAATGATAAAAATTCTCCAACAAACCCTACAGTCAAAGGCAATCCAACTGCTGCCATCATCAAAACACCAAATATAGCTGCATATCTTGGCATCACAGTTGCCAATCCTCCAAACTCACTCATCAGTTTTGTATGTCTTCTATCATAAATAACACCAACTAGCATAAATAGTGCTCCACTGACAATCCCATGACTTAACATCAAAAATATTGAACCCGTGATTCCCTCTGCATTCATAGCAAAGATTCCAAGAATTATAATCCCCATATGTGAAATCGAACTATACGCAATGACCTGTTTAATATCCTTTTGAGCATATGCCACCATGGCTGCATATATAACCATAATAGTTGCGATTATTGCCACAGGATATAAAAAATATACAGATGCATCAGGAAAGAGGGGCAATGAAAATCTTATAAAAGCATAAGTTCCCATCTTAAGCATAACTGCCGCCAATAAAATAGATCCCACTGTCGGTGCTTGTCCATGAGCATACGGAAGCCAAGTGTGAAACGGAAACATTGGTACCTTTACGGCAAATGCCAAAAAGAATGCTCCAAATAACCAAAGCTGTGTATTAAAAGGGAGTACCAAAAGATACCAATCAGGAATAGCAAAACTCCAAGTCCCTGTTGCTAAATAGTACTGATACCCTAGATATAAGATTCCAACCAACATCAAGGCTGAGCCTGCAAATGTATATAAGAAAAACTTAATAGCCGCATAAATTCTTTGACCTGAACCCCAAGCGCCAATGATATAGAGCATTGGGATTAGTGAAAGCTCCCAGAAGATATAAAATAAAATCATATCTAGACTTAAAAATACACCAACTAAGGTCATCTCTAAAAACAGTATGGTAATCACAAGATTTTTTATATCTTTTTTTATATTTAAAGCTACAAGTGACACAAGAGTCATAAATGTGCTCAGTATCACTAAAAATAGTGAAATTCCATCGACCCCAAGATAAAAACCTACACCAAACTGAGGAATCAAAGCGGAGTATTCGACAAATTGATATCCACTATTTGTAGGGTCATACGCAATCCAAAGTACAATAGAGAGTAAAAACTCTACAAAAGCTACGGAGATACCAAAAGTTTTAACATTTTCTTTGTTTATAACAAATCCAAAAATTCCCGCAATCAAAGGGAAAAATACGATTAATGATAATATGTGTTCCATCATATACTCCTACATACCTGGTCTATAAAATATAGCAAGAGCTAGCAGGGCAACTATGCCCACAACCATCCATCTGAGCATATCAGACAGATTTCCACTTTGCATTTTTCTACTTTTTTGACCAAGTATATACAAGGTCTTAGCGATTAAATCAACTATAAAATCTATAATTTTCACATCTATCTGCTTCCAAGCAAAAGTTGAAAGTCGATAGTATGGTTTAAATATAACTTCTTCGTAAATCTTTGGTATGTAGTATTGATTTTTCAATAACAAGTAAATTGGCATGTTCTCTAATTGTTTGCTAAACCCACCTTTGTTATACTTGTAAATCGTAGCAACAATCACTAAAATCACAAAAGCAGAAGTTAAAAATATCAAACCAAGTTCTGTTGCATGAGGTATTGTAATCTCATATTTACTCAAGATTTCAGTCACAAATTCCTCAAATGGTTTCTCAAAAAATCCAGCTACCGTGGATAAGATTCCAAGAGGTAAGAGTGCCCAAAGAACAAACGGATAGGTCTCATGAGGATGAAAACCTAGTTTTTTATGCACTTTATCCCCAAAAAATACTAGCATAATGAGCCTAAAACTATAAAATGCTGTCATGCCAGCTCCAATAAATAGGGCAAACCATATATAAAAATTACCTCCATTAAATGCAGCCGCCAAAATCATATCTTTACTAAAAAATCCAGCAAATGGATAGACGCCACAAAGTGCAACCGAAGCTACTGCCATCAAGGTAGCAGTATAAGGCATGATGCCAAAGAGTCCACCCATCTTCTTGATATCTAGCTCATCATCCATCGCATGCATTATATTTCCAGCACCTAAAAATAGAAGTGATTTGAAAAATGCGTGAGTCATCAAGTGAAAAAGTGCTATCCAGTAAGCCCCCAAACCAGCCGCTACAAACATGTAGCCTAGCTGTGAAAGAGTAGAGTAAGCTATAATTCTTTTTAAATCCCTATTTACAAGAGCCATAGAAGCAGCAAATACTGCCACAAAAGCACCAAGTGTTGCTATTATATGTCCAACTTCAGGGATGAGAGAAAACAGAGCACTTGCTCGAATAACCAAGTAAACTCCTGCTGTTACCATAGTAGCTGCGTGGATCAAAGCCGAAACAGGAGTTGGACCCTCCATCGCATCAGCCAGCCAGGTATGAAATGGAAATTGTGCCGATTTTCCCATAGCACCGATAAAAAGTAAAAGCCCGATACTTGTCACAATTGCAGGATTTAAACTTCCAACATGAGCAAAAACTTTATCGTACTCAAATGTTCCAAACTGCCAATATATCAAAAATAGTCCCATAAGCATACCAAGGTCTGCCACTCTATTCATGATGAATGCCTCATTGCCTGCCCAAGATGCACTCTCTTTTTCATACCAAAATCCGATTAGTAGGTATGAACAGAGTCCAACACCTTCCCAACCTATAAAGAGTCCTACAAAATTGTCGCTCATAACCAAAATCAGCATAGAGAAGACAAATGCTGATATATAGGTAAAAAATCTATTATATCCTTTGTCGTGTCCCATATATCCCATCGAGTAAACATTTACAACAGTTGAAACAAGCGTAACTGTCACCATCATGATGACTGAGACATTATCAACAATGAAACCAAATGGAAGATTCAAATTTCCTGCACTTATCCAATCCATCATCTTTACATGTAGAGTCAATCCATCATGTATTGAAACAAGTAGTGTCAATGAAGAGACAAAAGATAAAAGTAGTAGTGCTGAAGTCACAATCGCTGTTATAGTATTTTTCTCTTTTGCTGTAAAAAGCAGACTAAAAAGTGAGCCAACAAGTGGTGCAAAAAGTGCTACAAATAAATATTTTTCCATCATCAACCCTTCATCATTTGCAAGCTATCGAGGTCAACTGTACCGCTTCTTTTATACCAAAGCACCAACAGACCAAGTCCAACTGCCACTTCGCTAGCAGCTATCGCGATTATAAAAAATGAAAATATCTGACCACTTAAATCTCCGTAATACTTAGAAACTGCTGTAAAACCTATATTTACAGCATTTAAAAGAATTTCGGTTGAGAAAAAGAGCATCAAAAGGTTTTTTCTTCTTAAAACACCTACGATTCCCAAAGAAAATAGAATCCCACTTAAAACCAAGTAGTGTGTTAGAGTTATCATTTTCCCCCCTTTGCAACTTCAATATTTGTTGGAGTCTCTTCCATCTTTACTTTTACAAGGACAATACCTGCAATCATAGCAACCAAAAGCATGATGGCAGCTAGCTCAAATGGAACTAAGTATTTTGTAAACAGAAGAAGTCCAACCATCTGGATATTTCCAACATCTTTTATCGCAGGATATAGAGCTTCAACTCTAACAGAATATACTGGAGCCATCAATATAAATATTGTAAATATAGCAGAAAGTAAAGCGAGAGTATAGATTATCTTCTTGAACTTTATATTCTCTTTTATATCTCTCGTTGTGTCAAAAAACATCATACCAAAGCCATATACAGCCATAATTGCGCCCGTATATACAACTATTTGCACTACTCCTAAGAATTCGGCATCTAACAAGAAGAAGAAACCAGATATAAATATCATGCCCCCTGCCAACGCACTCATCGAATAGAGTGCATTTTTACTAAATACCACAATTCCAAACATACCAATTACAAGAATTGAAAATGTATAAAATGCTATTGCTTCAAACATATTTACCTCAATACGCTAATGGAGTTTTTTTCACAAATTTGTCGGCATCTTTACTAAGTGCACCAAAACCTGGAAACTCTTTTTGTTTTTTCGCTTTGAATTTATCCAAAGGAGTCAACATATCTTCTTTCAGCCCAAAGTGTGCTCTTTGCTCACTTGCATGTTCATAATCATCACCATGTACGATAGCGAGTTCAGGACAAACCTCAGCACAATACCCACAAAATATACATCTACCAAAATTTATGGTGTATTGGCTGACCAATTTTCTACTTTTTTCATCAACTTTTGTATCCATCTTAATACAATTTGATATACATATCTTTTCACAAAGACCACAACCTATACATCTCTCGTAGCCACTCTCAAAAAGTCTTAACAACTTATGAATAGATCTATACCTAGGGCTCATTTGAAGTTTTTCCGCAGGGTATTGAACAGTGTGGATGTTAAACCTGATCATCTCTCTTAAAACAATCCAGAGACCAACAAAAAGTTCACCCTTTACGGCCCTGTCTGCAAATCTTTTAAATCTCCCCCAGGCATCTTGCGGTTTTGATTCACCCTCAAAATAGATATATCCAGGAGTTGCATTTCTGTTTTTAAATCCTCTTAATTCCATATCTTACTCCCTACACCAAAACTATGCCGGTGATTAGTATATTTATAAGTGCCAACGGCATTAACACTTTCCAGCATACCCACATCAATTGATCTGGTCTGACATGAGGCCAAGCAGCCCTTACCCATAGAAATAAAAATATCCAAAATGATACTTTCACAAGCATCATGATAGCTCCAGGTATTATCCATAAAGGATTATATCCTCCCATAAAAATTATGCTAACAAGTGCTGATATGGTTATCATATTTGCATATTCTCCTATGAAAAATAGTCCCCATCTCATACCTGAATACTCAGTAGCATAACCAGATACTATCTCAGCTTCAAACTCAACTAAATCAAATGGTGTTCTGTTTGTCTCTGCAAATCCTGCTATTGCAAACAGTACAAACGCCAAAGGCTGTTTCCATACGAGCCAACTTGAAAAACCACCTATTTGATAGTCATTTATATCAATCAGTGACAGCGAGCCAATCATCATTAGCGGAGCCAATATAGATAAACCACTCACTACTTCAAAGCTAAGAAGCTGAATAACTGCTCTAGCGCCTCCCAAAAGAGACCATTTATTGTGCGAACTAAGACCAGCTAAAAGTGGTCCATACATACCAACTGATGCTGCCCCCATTATAAATAACAGTCCAACATTTATATCTGATATAATAGGATGGATTGTATAACCAAAAACGGTAAATTGTGGAAAATATGGGACTGCGGCGATTGCTACAAATGCTGAAACTGCACCGATAATAGGAGCTATTACAAATATAGGTTTTACTACATTTTGAGGTATAATATCCTCTTTTGTAAAGAGTTTTATACCATCAGCTGCCAGTTGCAACAATCCATACGGACCAACATGCATAGGGCCAAGACGACGCTGCATAAATGCCAATACTTTCCTTTCCAAAAATGTCGCAAAACCAGCCATACCAGCAATAACTGCAAGCGCAATTACTGCTTTTACTACTGTTTCGATAATTAAGGCTGTTTCAATCATTTTTCTACACCTTTCATTTCTACTTTGGTAAATCTATAACCATCTTTAAAAAATGGTAAAACATCAAGCTTAGAATCAAATGTTGGAAGATAAGGGATATCCCCTTTGATTTGTATATCAAGTTTAAGTGCAATTACTAGCTTAGCATCCCCATTTGAGAGCAGAATCATTCCACCATCTTTTAAACCTCTTTTTTCTAAAAAATCACTTGAAGCATATAATGCACCTGCTTCGTTTAACTGGTGGGCTCTGTTTGTAAATGCACTAAACTGCATAACAGGATTTGCAAGATAAACTAAATCCCCATCACCAAAAGTTACCTCTTCAATTTCTTGCACTTCACCCTTGTATACAAAGTTTTTTTCTTCCAATAAATAACCTCTATTTTCAAGCCCTGAATTTTCAAACTCATTTGGTAAATCATCAAATTCTTTATCTTTATACCCCTCAATGTTTCCAAGTTTATATGTATAATCTATTGTATTTTCAGCATAAAATCCCAACTCATTTGCTATATCATTTAGACAATATCCACCATATGGAAGTGCTGCGTTTGTTGGAACTACTCTTTTATTCATGGATGTAAATGTTCCCTCTTGCTGATTTAAGGCTGGCATATCCAAATCACCATTTCCCAAGGCACTCAAAACAAACTCTGCTTTTTCATTATAACCTACAACTTTTTCATCTGCTTTTTCATCCAAATCACAAATCAGTGAAACTCCTAAAGTGTTTGTTTTTGTTGGTATTATAAGTGAGCTAAAATCTGTACATCTCTCTATTAAGCCTACAAGTTTGGCTAAATTTTCTGCTCTTTTGTGAGCATATAAATCTTCACCGATGATGAGTGAAAATTTATCTTTTTTGGCTAGCATTTTTGTTAGTTTCGTATCAAAATCATCTTCTAAGCCAATCATTTCGTACAAAGAGTTTACATCAACTTCTATCTCTTTTTCTACATTTTTACTAACAGTTTTTACAACCTCTTTCTCTTCGCCACTCTCTTCATCTTTTACTATCTCTTTTATCTGCTCTTTAACTACTTCGGTGATCGTTTTTTTTACCGTTTTATGAAATGATTTTAGATACTCTACTACACTTTTTGGCAACTTATCTTTATCCCCAAAGAGGTCAAGAAGAAGATATAGTATACTCTCTTCAACTCCTGCCTTATGGTTTACACAAAGCATGTTTTTAGAGTAACCATCTACAACTGGGTCAACTATCGGATGAAAATATATCCCTGCACCTTTGTTCATAGTAAGTGCATTATTGAGAGCAAATCCTGCATTTGGACTGTCTGATTTTATGAATGAGCCAACACTTATGACAAAGTTGCTGTTTTGTACAGTTTTTAAATCTGCACTGTATAGCGATTTTCCACTAGTCAATCTATAATTTTGAAGAAACTTTTTATACTTGTAGGCATCATCATTTACAAGTTTGTATCCAAATTTCTCTTTTAGTTTTTGAAGTATATATGCCTCTTCGTTTGTTATAAAGCTGTTAAACTTGATAGTATCAGCCTCTTTTAAAAATTTGACAGCTTTTTTGAAGGCTTTTTCACTCCTCTTTTGTACATCATTTTCAAAATCATACCCATATCTTATACCACCATGTAGTGGTGCAAAGTCAAAATCACTACTGACCCTGTATATCTTATCTTTTGCATCTTTTATACTTGTCTGTTTTACATCATAGTAGATAAGTGAACAATCACTGCTGTGAGGGTTAGATGCTGGTATCTTTGTCAACTCCCAAGCATTTGAAGTGTATTGAAAATCACTTCCTACGAGTGCTCCTACTGGACAAACTGCCGTACACTCTCCACAATTTGTACAATCAAGCGTATCTGCTCCGCTAGATATACCTATGATGGACTTTTGTAGTTTGTTCCACATAGCGTATGTATCTTTTGGTGTAGTCTCTTTCCACTCTTTTGGAAGGACAACACCGCCTCTTGGAACAGTTTTAAGGGCAGCATCACCAATCATATCTTTACATACTGTCACACACCTTTCACAAACAATACATAAAGATGAATCATAATGTATGAAACCCCAATTATGAGTCGGTCTGCTTGTGTCAGGTATTGCAAATCGCTGTTTATCTATACCCATATCAAGAGTAAAGTTTTGTAATTCACACTCTCCACTTTGGTCACATACGCCACACTCCAATGGGTGGTTTAAGTCATATACCTCCATGATAGCTTTTCGCTCAACCTCAATCTCTTCGTTTTTGGTGATTACGCTCATACCCTCTTTTGCTTTTGCATTACAAGAGTATGCTCTTTTTCCATCTATCTCAACCAAACACAGCCTGCAAGCAAGTGTTGGGGAACAGTTTGTCAAATAACAGATAGCTGGTATATAAACACCATTTCTTCTTGCAATTTGAAGTATATATTCTCCCTCTTTTGCTTCGTATTTTATCCCGTCAATATTTACCATTATATCACTCATTAATCTTCTCGCTTAATAATTTTTGCTATTTTGTAGTAATACGACTCATCACCATATGCGCTAGGCATTAGTGCGATAGTTCCCTTAAGTTCTTTATCCATTATAAATTTCCTCGGGTATTCACCAGAATTTGTTATGACAAATACATCTTGATTATCTTTCACCTTTGCAGCCATCATAAACTGCTTTGAACCAATCAGCAACTCTTGTTCATCTGAGTCACTGCTTGGGTATCCATATATAACCGAACCATCAAAACTGTTCAAAACCTCCACATCTTCCAACTCTATCTTTGTCTCTTTATCACAAACTAAATCCAAATCATCACTATATATTTTAAAATTTCCATACTTTACAAGCAAGCTAATAAGTCTTGCTATATTTTTAGCTCTTGGATGGTTATATAGATCATATCCTGCTACTATCGTAGGATTTTTGGCATCTTTATATAACTTTTGTATATCTTCTAGCTCCTCTTCACCGATATTGCACTCTGCACTGATATATCCATCATCAAGATTATCAAAAAACTCTTTTGTTTGCCTGTTTAAATCAGCATCACTCAAAAGCTCTTTTGCCAAAATCGCCAACACTCCCTCTTCGCTTCCAGCCTCATATCTACTTTGAAACTTTGTGATACCTGACATCGCTTTGTCTTCTATAACGCTTAGATACACCACTTTTTTGTTTTTAGATATTAGCTCTATCAAACCATCTTGCTTTGAGGGCATAACCCCAATAACAAGCACAAAATCGCTGTCCAATTTTGTAACCTGATCTTTTGAATCTATCTGCAAAAACGAATAAAAACTACTCTTCAACTCTGTCTCCAGCATTTTTTTTGACTACGATAGTCCAGTCTGCTTCATTAAATTTTAGTGAGTTCATAAGTGTATAACCAGCCTCTTTTATCACATCTGCACTCTTTTGAATAGCAGAAAAATCGCCGATTTCAAACATAAATATACTCACCTCATCCTCTTTTGTTTCACTCATAATCTCAAGCATTCTGTCATAAAAATTATCGCCTAAATGTCTTAAATCATATCTTTGCATATCACCCTACCTATCTATTTCACCAAAGACTATATTTGAGTTGCCGATGATTGTTACAACATCTGCCAAATAGTGTCCAGGAAGTAATTCTTGTAAAATACTTGTGTGCCAAAAACTAGGGGCTCTTAGTTTTAACCTATATGGATATGCTCCACCTTGAGAATTTATATAAAATCCAAGCTCGCCTTTTGGAGACTCAGTCGGAACATATACCTCTCCCACAGGAGGTCTCATACCTTGTGTTACTAAAACAAAATGTTGCATAAGTGAGTAGTTTTGAGTCATGATCTGCTCTTTTGGAGCTGAGATGTACTGCGGAGCATGAGCTAAGATCTCTGGTTCACTATCGTAGTACATAGGTATCACTTGCCTTATGATTTTTATACTCTGTCGCATCTCTTCCATATGGAGCTTATATCGTCCGTAACTATCACAAGTGTCACTCACAGGAACATCAAACTCAACTTCATCATAGAGTTCATAAGGCTCCTCTTTTCTGATGTCCCATGCAATTCCACTTCCTCTTAGCATCGGACCACTACAACCCCATGATTGAGCCATTTGTGGAGTGATGATGCCCACATCTTCTAGTCTCATCTTCCAAATTCTATTTTGATCAATCAACCCCTCATAATCAGCTATATCATCTGGCAGTTTATCCAAAAATTTACTCAATTTTGTTATCCAATGCTCTGGCAAATCAAGAGGAACTCCACCAATTCTAACTGAAGAGTGGGTAAGCCTAGCACCACAATAGTCCTCTATCAAATCCATCGCATACTCTCTTTCTCTAAAAGCATACAAGAAGATAGTCATAGCCCCTACATCAAGTGCATGAGTAGCTAACCAAAAGAGGTGGGAAGTTATACGATTTAACTCTAAGAGCATCATTCTTATGGTTTGGGCTCGTCTTGGAATTTCAAGCCCTAAAAGTGTTTCAACTGCATGTGCAAAACCGTAATTGTTTGAACTAGCAGCTATATAATCCATCCTATCAGTTGTTGGTAGAAATTCATTGTAAATCATATTTTCCGCCATCTTCTCCATACCTCGATGTAGATATCCGATGTCAGGAACTGCTTTTGTCACCATCTCGCCATCAAGTTCCAATATCAATCTTAATTGACCATGTGCACTTGGATGTTGAGGCCCAAAGTTTACGATCATAGTATTGTCATCTCTCTCAAAAACTAGATTTTCAAAAAATGGCTGTAATCTATTTACTTTTTGCATATCAAGGTCTCTCTTTTAAGATTTTACTATCAGATTTTTTCAAACTCTTAACCATGAAAATTCCACCATCTTCCTGGTAGTCGGTTTTAACAATATCTTCTGAATGTTTCTCGCCAAAAGGAACCTCGTGGTGAATTCTAGAAAAGTTATAGGTATCATTCTCATCAACCCTTGAACTGTCTCTGTTCTCAGGACCTATGACATCACGGTACTCTTTCCCAAAGATCTTATCTATCTCATACCAACTAGCCTCTTCATCACCATGTAGTGGATAAGTTTTGCGAAGTGGATGTCCAAACCAATCTTCTGGCATCAAAATTCTCTTCATATAGTGGTGTCCCGTGATAATTACACCAAACATGTCATACATCTCTCTCTCGCCCCAGTCAGCGCTTTTATAGATAGTTGAAACGGTTCTGATTTGCTCTTTCTCTTTTATGAAAAACTTAACTCTTGCTCTTTTTCTCTTTGATGTCGATAACATTTGATAAAAAATCTCAAACTCTCCTTTTTTATCAAGCCAATCAACTGCACTCAACTCACTTAAGAAGTTGTATTCTAATTCATCTCTTAAATAAGCCAAGACTTCAACATTTTGATTAGCGTCTATATATACGATTAATTGCCCTCTTTGTATATATGCCTCTTTTATATCAAATTTAGTTTTTAGTTTTGCTACATCATTAGCAAATATCTCATCACTTAAGACATCCTCTTTAGGAATCTGTGGAGCAACCCAAAAACGATTTGTATAGTATGGTTTTTTTTGTACATTTTTTTTATCTACATATTTTCTCATCATACCAACCTTTTAGGTTTTAGTTTTCTTGATGCACTCTCTTTTCTAATTTTCTTTTGTAGAAGCATCAGTGCGTATTGAAGTGTTTCAGGACGAGGTGCACAACCTGGTAGATAGATATCTACTGGAATTACTCTGTCAGCTCCTTGAACCGTAGCATAAGTGTTAAACATACCGCCTGTATTTGCACAACTTCCCATGCTGATAACCCACTTTGGCTCTGTCATTTGGTCATATAGTCTTCTTAAAAATGGCGCGTGTTTTTTTGTAAGAGTGCCAGCTATTATTAAGACATCTGATTGTCTAGGGCTTGCTCTAAAAATTGTTCCAAACCTATCAAAATCATATCTGCTAGCTCCTGTCGCCATCATCTCAATCGCACAACATGCCAAGCCGTAAGTCATAGGCCACAAAGAGTTACTTCGTCCCCATTGAACCAATTTATCAACAGTTGTAAGCGCTACGGGAAGCCCCGCTTCACTCAAATAATTTATTTTATGCTGTGCCATTCAAGCGCTCCTTTTTTCCAAGCATATACAAAACCGATAGCTAGTAATCCTATAAAAAGTATCATTTCAGTAAAGCCAAACCAGCCAAGTATTGTAAAATCTATCGCCCATGGAAACATGAAGATAATCTCCACATCAAATAGTATAAACAGAAGTGCAAAGAGATAGAATTGTGCAGAAATCTTATTTGGTTGTTTTGTGACTTCTGGACCACATTCATAAAGACTTAACTTGAGTTTTTCATTGTCTAATCTTGCCATTCTTCTGCTGACTATTCGAGCCAATACTGATATGCCATAAAAAACTACAGAGGCAAATATCAACAGAAAGAAAGCACCAAAATATGGGTGAGTAAAATCCATATGCGACATCTGTGTCATGGAAAATCCTTCTTAATTATTTTTTAAATTATCAAACTATATACATCTCTTAAAATGTGATTAATAATAATCGATTTTATAATGGTATTAAAAATATCTTTTAAACTTGCTTAGAGAAGTATGTTGTTGAAAAATTTAACCTTTCATAAAGCCCATAAGCTTCTCTTCACCAAAAGCACCTTTAAGTTCTCTATCTATACTGCTTTTAAAGTCTTCAATCGTAAATATCGCCTCATCTTTTATGGCAACTCTTAGAGCTGTATTTTTAAGAACAACTTTCATCTGCCCTCCACTCAATGGATATGATGCTAGAGTATTGATATCAAAATCTTCACTATATGCCGCACTTTCGGGTAGCATTTTTCTCCAAAGTTCTAGTCTTTGTTTTAAATTTGGCTTAGTAAACTCTATCTTATAGTCAAATCTCCTTGAAAATGCGGGGTCAATACTCTCTAGCAGATTTGTAGTTGCGATTAAGATACCCTCAAACTTCTCTATCTGCTCTAAAAATATATTTTGCATTTGATTGTGCATCTTATCTGCACTAGAGTTTGAACCAACTGAACGGGAACTTAAAAATTGGTCTGCCTCATTTAACAAAAGTAGAGGTTTACTCTTTGTTTTTGTGCATAAGTCTTTATAGGTATCAAAGATATTTCTGACATTTTTTTCACTCTCACCTATATATTTTGATAAAATCTTTGAGCAATCAAAACTAAGAACTCTTTTTTTCATAGTCTTTCCCATAGATAGTGCTGTCATAGTTTTGCCAGTTCCAGGAGGTCCATAGAAGATGACTTTAGCATCTATCCCGCTTCGCCTCTCTTTTACTCCCCACTCTCTAAGCAGTTTTAGAACACTATAATCTGTTTGTTTCAACAAAAATTCCAAAACTTCTCTGGTTTTTGGATGCAGTACAACATCATCCATCGTAGTTTTTGGGTCAATCAACTCAAATATATCTTGTTGCTCTATAAGCATATCAAGTTTGATTTTTTTACTCTTTTTTGCTTTATGTGGGTGCATTATCTTTTGCAAAACTTCTTCGCTGATAAAAAAGCTTCTAGTCACCCCGCTAAAGCTAGAGAGCATCTCATCATAATCAATCAGCATTGATTCTATCAGTTTGGAGCCATCTTCAAGCAGTGAGCGATTTTTCATCTTTTCATAATCATCAAAGCTGATCAGATTTATCAAAGTATTCATGTCTCTTAAACTCTCAAACTCGCCTGCATACTCCTCTTTTAAGAGTGCTAAAAATATAAGCTGTTCTTTAGGGCTTAAATCATGCTCTTTAAATATAGAGTCCACAACCATCTCCTCTTTTGTGATTTCAACTCTTTTGTCTATGGTTGTCTCTATGTTTTGGAGTATATTTTTTACCCTACTGATTCCTGGTGAACTGCTCGTTACACTCTGTTTCATATATGAGAGTTTTTGGTATAAATCTATCCTTGAAAATTGGTCTTTTAGATACTCTAAGTGGTCAGCATATGGTGTAATCTCAGGCAAATCAAGCTCTATATTTCCCTCTTCCAAAATCTTCAAAAAAGATGGGGTAAGCATTATGACACTATTTAAAAGCTCAAGATTTGAGATAGCAGGAGTATTTGTCTGCAAAAGATTTTCTTGTGCAACCCAACCCTGCTCCATCAAACTTTTCACAAGTGGCAAGAAGTTTAAAAACTCATACTTTTTAGCACTACATATAGCTTTTAGAAGGTCTAGCACAACTAATTGAGTTTGACCCTCTATAAACTCTTTAGTTAGGTGTTTTAGTATGATGGCTTCATCTTTTGAACACTTTATATAGTTAAAAATCTTGGAGTCATCTATGCTTTTATTTTCTAAAAAATCAATCAGGTATCTCACTATTTTTTAAAATCCCCTTTAGTAATCTGCTCTTTTAAAACTCTTTTGAGAACCTTTCCTGTCGCATTTTTTGGCAACTCTTCTACTATGTATATATTTTTAGGGAGCTTAAAGTTTGCAAGATGAGATTTGAGGTATTTTTTTATAGCCATTTCATCAAGGTTTACATCCTCTTTTGGCTGGATAAATGCCACTACCTCTTCATCATTTGCTTCATTTCTGATGCCAACTACCGCAGCACTATCTACGCCTTCAAATTTAGCTATCCACTCCTCTATCTCTCTTGGATATATGTTTATGCCTTTTGAGATAATCAAATCTTTTTTTCTATCTACTATATATATGTAGCCCTCACTATCTATCTTTCCCAAATCTCCAGTCTTTAGCCATCCGTTTATGATGGTTTCATCTGTGGCATCTGGTCTGTTTAGATAGCCTTGCATAACATTGTCACCACTAACGATAATCTCGCCTATATCTCCATTTGGCAACTCAACCATCTCTTCATTTACGATTTTTACCGTATATCCTGGAAGCGCAGGTCCTACTGAGAGGGGTTTTTGTTTTTCAAATGTATTAGCAGCGACGACAGGAGAGCATTCACTCAGTCCGTAACCCTCTATCAGAGTTGATTTTTTAAATTTTTTACCAAATTCATTTAATGAGGCTTCGCTAAGAGGGGCTCCACCTGAGATAAAGAGTCTCACTTTGTTAAAAAACATAAAATACCAAGGAATCTTTGCCTTAAGAAGCGCATTATATAGAGTTGGGACTCCCAAAAATACCGTTACCCTTTTTAAAAGCACTTGCTTTAGAACATTTGCAAATGGAAATACAGATTTGACGATAACCATAGATGCTCCAGCAAACAGAGGCAACAAGACTGTGGTTGAGAGAGTGAAAGAGTGAAACATCGGCAAAAACACAACAAACCTGTCTTTGTTTGTAACACCAAAAACCTCAACTGCTCCAACTGAATTTGACAGTATATTTCTAAAGCTAAGCATCGCACCTTTTGGATGACCAGTTGTGCCAGAAGTATAGATGATACAAGCCAACTCATCAAGCGTAGGCAGACTCTCGGGCTCATCATCTCCAAGTGCAGTCGCATCCATCTCCGCGAAACTGTAGTTATTTTCATCTAAATCATCATACTGCTCACTCCAAACGATCTTTTCTATCTTTGTGGTTTGAAGCAAATATTTTGTCTCTTTCGCAAAAGCTGGCGCGCAGATAAGAAGCTTAGCTTCGCAATCATTTAGTATATACTCAAACTCACCTTTTTTTAAAAAAGTGTTTATAGGTATGGCGATTGCTCCGATTTTAGTGATAGCGAAAAATGAAACTACAAACTCGATAGAGTTGCCAACGATGATGGCAACTCTATCTGTTTTTTTTATTCCACTAAACTCTAAAAACCTAGCAAAAGTATCAATATCCTGTTTGAGCTTAAGATTGGATATCTTGCGATCATCCATAAATAAGGCAATCTTTTTGGGATTATCCTTAGCATTGCTTTGGATAATCTCATAAAAATTTTGATACTTATACTTAAGCATATTAGAACTTATATTTAGATGAAGCTATACTGAATCCTAGCA